>CAZQOE010000185.1:0-3152 GCA_964594935.1 uncultured Rhodospirillaceae bacterium
TATCTCGTATGCCGTCCTTGTTCTTATGTATTTTTGGAGCCGCAAGACGTCTCTGGCCGTTCGCGGCGCGTCGTTGTGCGCGGTGCTGCTTTTGGCAAGCCCGTATTCCTTTGCCTACGATCAGGTGGTTTTGGCGATCCCGATAGCCCTTCTGGCGATAGAAGGCGCAAAAACCGGATTTTATCCATACGAGAAAATATTTCTTTTCGCTTTATGGCTGTTGCCGACACTCGCCAAGGATCATGGCGAGCACTTTGCCCTGCCGCTTTCCCCGCCGATGCTCATGCTGCTCTTGTTTTATTGCTGGCTTAGGGCGAAGCAAAATCTGCGGCAAAAAACGCAGAAAAAAACTGCTCCTGTGCAAGAGAAGGCTTTTCCAAGTCCAAAACCCAAATTTCCCAAACCGACTTTTGGGTAAGTCTCAGGTTGTTTGATACCGTACGGGCTCGACCAGAATTTGCAACGCCGGAAGGTTGATAAATGTCAGCGCGCCGAGCAAGGCGCAGACAAAGAGAACATAAAGCAGAAAACTTTTTTCGCTGTAAAGTTTTTCAGGAGCTTGCGCCGCCGAGTTCTTTTTAAGCGCGATTTTCATGTACCACACGAACAAAACGGTTATGAACGGCAGGCTTAAAAAATACTCGATGCGGTATTTGATGAGAAACACGCCAAGAAAGAAAACAGAATTCAGCGCGTAAAAAAGCGACGATAAAAGAAGCTTCTCTTCGTCGTAAAATTTAAAAGATTTCCGATAAAGCCCGATGCGTGCCTTGTCGGGAAACTGCCGGTATTCAGAATAACGCTTCATGGCCATAAGGAAAGCGCCGCCCATCCAGTACGAAAGAAGGACGCTCGACGGCGGCAACGTATCGCCGATGACGACAAACCATCCAAGAAGAAAACGCAACGGATTGTTGACGGCTTCCGACAGAACATCCAGATAGGCGCGATCTTTCGTTCGTATCGGCTCGACGTTATAAATGCCGCCCATCGCAAGAAACACGACAGCGGTCAGCAAAAACATAATGCCGAGTTTCGCCGCCAATAAAAGGCCGGCTACCGCCAAAACAAGATAAAGCAAAACGACAGAAAGAAGTTCAAGCTCGCCGCGTGCGCCCGCGCGCTTGGATTTCATGGGATGATATTTGTCGCTTGCGGAATCCAGATATTCGTTGATGACGTAATTGGCCGACGACAGAAGGCACAAAACAAGGACCGCGCCCACAAATTTCATTAGATGGAAATTTTCGATATGGTCGCCGAGCAAAAGCGCCAGAACGGTCCCGGGGATCATGAATATGTTCTTGATCCAATGATCGGGCCTCGCGATCGACACATATTTTTTCAAATTTTGGGAAAGCTGTTTTACGTGCATATCGGTCATAAGATTGCATAAAGTTGGGTAAGGAAAACCACACTTACATCGTTCTATGAACAAAATCTTACCGGCTACCCAATTCTTATTTATCAATAAGTTACAAATCGCCGTCCGCAAACCGGAAGAACGGGATAAAACTTGGATTAACGGCAAATTCATCCTCTTATGTTAAAGACAAAACCCGAATTATAAGTTTAGGACTCGTCAAAATGCATCCCCTTTCATCGGCCATATCGCCTGGCACCCTGCCTTCTGAAAAAACAATCCGCAGCTCGACGCGAAAAGAAAACTTTCTTGGTTCCGGCGAAAACGCCGACGTGTACGCCATCGACCTTTATCCGAATTTCGCGGTTAAAATTCCGCGCGCGGTGGATTTGCCGAAGTCGGCGAAGTTTGGCGCTCCGAAAATAATCGATGATCTTCTCTTCGAGGGAAAAAATTTTGGACAACCCGTTGCCGTGTTTGAAAACGGAATATCGATTCTGATCAAAGAGCAAGGACAGCCCGTCGGCGTGCCCATGCACCTCAGAGGCGATCAGGAAAATCCGGGCGATCAGGAAGAAAACGACAGGGTGTATGAAGAAAGCATGAGCCGCGTCGCCGCGATACCGCAGGAGGCGTATGTCCAGCTTCTCAGGGATCTGAAGTTTCTGAATAAAGCGGGAAAACGAATAGACCCGTCGAAGATCGGCGGTCTTTTGTGTGACATGAAAAACGGCAAGTTTAATTTTGTCGGCCTGTCCGAAAAGGAAAAAGAAGACAATACGCCGTCTGACGCGCTTGTTCTGTTGTTGGACACTTCCTATGGGCGCCGGTACAAAGGGTTCGCGAGCAAAGAAAAAAGCGACAAAATACAGGCCTACCGAAGAGCCATATTTTTTAAGCTCTTGGATGCCTGCGGGAAGCTTGGCGAACCGCTCGTGCGCGGAGAAGAATTCAATTCAAAATTAAAAGATGCTCTCGAATGGGTTGGTTATAGCGAGGGAACGTCCGAAAGGCGTGAAATGGAAAAACGAATTTGCAACGCGGACAAGCTCAGAAAAGAATCGCGAGAGGGTTAGGACCGAGGTAAAGAGTAACTGCCTCCCGAAAATTTTTACGGCGTAATCCAATCTCGCGTCTTCTCAAATGAATCGGAATTAATCTGCCTTCAGGTAATAATGTCTTATTTTTTAAGGCATTTCAGCTTTTGGGCAATACTCTTAAAAACTCCTTTTGCCGCCTTGACTCTCCAAAAGAACCAAAGTAGAACATTCATAATATTCATGTTTTGTTCTTCTATGAGAATATGCCACCAAAGGAGAGTCCCATGCTGACGCGCAAACAAAAAGAACTCCTGCTTTTGATTCGCGATCGCTTGGAAGCTGACGGCGTTCCTCCCTCGTTTGATGAGATGAAAGAAGCGCTGGGGCTGAAGTCAAAGTCCGGCATTCACCGTCTGATTACAGGTTTAGAAGAGCGCGGTTTTATCAAGCGTCTTCCGCATCGCGCGCGCGCATTGGAAATCATCCGCCTTCCCGAAGGAACGGACTCAAAAACTGCGGCCCGCAAAGGCCGCGGTATTCCTTCTGATATATCTATGCCGGATATGGCGGCAATCGCTGCGGCGCAAAGCGTCACGCTTCCCCTTTACGGGCGCATCGCGGCAGGTACGCCGATTGAAGCGTTGCGCGATCCCAATGGCAGCGTCGATGTTCCGGCAGGTTTATTGGCAGCCAAAGGCCGCGCTATGGGCGAACATTATGCGCTCGAAATTTCCGGAGACTCGATGATC
>CAZQOE010000186.1:0-3126 GCA_964594935.1 uncultured Rhodospirillaceae bacterium
ATAACTTGCCCAACAACCACAGCATTGCTCTTTCTCGTCGATTTCATTTTCAAGTGGCAAGTGACGGGCACTTCTGATGTGACCGCAATTCTTGTCTGAATCACATCCCCCATGCCAATGGAAATGGCTTTCACGGCATACCCCGAATTGGGAAGTCCGGCAAAAGCGAAGTTCCCCTTTGCATCTGATTGTGTCACCTGTCCGTTGCTTGTCATGACCCACGCTTGTGTGATCGGGGCGTCAGTGGAATCCACAATCACACCATCAATTTGCCCCGTATGTGTATGTCCCCCCAGAGCGGAAGATGGTAACATTATATTAGTTTGCCCTGTTCCAGATCCAGTGACCGACATATCCACATAACTTCCGACCGAAACGAGACTGTTCGTCGGCACCGTGGCCTGAGACTGAAATGCAACCATCAGCACTACGGCATCCCCTAGCAATCTTTTCAGCATAAAATTCCTTATGTTGTTCGGCAGGTCTGTACTCGCCGACTTCGTTCTTTCATTCGAGTGCATTGTCGGTATTGAAGTTGGAGTAATCTGTTGCATCCGAAAGTCCATCAATGATTCCGTACATAAAAGTGTTTCTGCCCTTTTTATTGTCGTGCACCAACGGGACCACCATCGGAGGCGAGGGCAGTGCCGACTGTGCCCGACTTCAATCGGTAATCGTGATTCGCAGCATCAACGAATTCGGGGGCCGCGTAAATCGAATGTAAATCCATCTGAAGTTCCTGTTGATAAACCGCGAAATCTGAGCAGAGGTATTTCTTCTTATTGAGCCACCAGATGATTGGCTTGTCAGGCATATAATAGAGATTGTTATCCATCGTCAAACCCGAACGCCAATCTGACATCATACGGGTGTTATATTCCGTCGTGTTGCAGAAAATATTGTTCCGCACAATAAAATCTTTCGTTTCCGCACGGTTGTCATAAAACATCAGATGTGCACCATTCACTTGGGGCCGCTGATTGTGGCCCCATCCGAAGCCAGCATTCACACAGGTATTGTGTTCGAACGTAATGCGTTGCAGCTTCGAAAATTCAGGGCCATTCCAGCATTCGAATGAATATTCCGCGTTCCAAATCACGTTGTCGCGATAGGTGATGTCAAACTCATCCGCTTCACCTGGTTCATTTCCTCTTCCCTGATTTGTGAGCGCGGCATCGTAAATTTCCCAAAGCCGGCATTTCTCAACCAAAATTCCCCTAACGTCACCCCCAAATTCAATACCATTGCCATATCGCACAGGCCTTCCGTTCGGGTAAAAGAACTGGAGGCCACCGCCAATCCAGCAAATATCGCATAAACGGATTGTGATGTTCCGCGTGTTAGCCCCGCCGAAACCGTGTGAGCCTGTGTAACGGATCGTAAGCCCCTCATATGTCACATCGTGACAATCAGTTTCCGCAACAACGTGTCTCGTCTGAGCTAACTCTATGCTTTTAAATGCAGAGGCCGGATTCTGGTCACACTTCACAACAATCCGTCGGTTCGCGCTGTCATACAAATAATCCAGCGGCTGCGTCAACTCAGCTATTGCCCATTTTTTAACGCCCCACTTTTCACCATGATCCAAAATTAGGTTGCCAATATCGAAAGGCAGACCATAATCAAGTGAACACTTAGCGTCCCATAGCTCAACCACACTGAAATCAAAGACTGTATTCTCCGGAATCGTTTCGCCAATTGAAAATTGCAACTTGGCATTACTTAAACGATGGACTTTCATCAGCCGATATTCGAGAGTCTTCCACTCCGGTCCGATTATCATAGGACCGTCGACAACCCTACCAATTGACGCTGTAGTCCACGGTGCACGAGTGTCCATAATCCGGACGGTTCTTATGTCAAACGGATGTGTGGCCCGCATACGTATTTTCAGCACCATACAATCGGGTATCACCGGAATTGTTGGGCCCCACAGTTGGATTTGATGACTCTTGTGTGCACCCTTCACATATGTCAACCGATTAAATGTGCAATCGCCTTCGGTCATGCGTGTGCAAGTACCTTTCGCGTCATCTTGGAAAGAAAAATCCCACTTCATTTCTGGAAAATCACTGCTGAGTTTTTCCCGTAATGTTGGCCGGGAAGAACGAGTCGCCCAGAGGCTAGGCTTGAATTCCTCCCAATCCGTCGGCTTCTCGCGGCACACTGACTGTTCTAGAATCGGCTTCGGTCCCTTGCCATACGCGCCGTAATACACACGCGACTGTTCGTTGCCGCTCTGCGGGATGAGTTGGCCCCGCCAAAGTCCGCCTCGCTTGAAAAGTACTTTGTCGCCAGGAAATAGTTTCGCTTTATTCACCGCCTGTAGCGTCTGCCACGCAGTCGCATCCGATGTCCCCTTCGCCGTGTCGTTACCATTCTCGTCGTCCACATAGAACGTGACCGCCGCAGTCCGAGTCACCGCACAAAAAACCGACAAAAAAACAACAACAACTAATTCACCGCATGAAACGATTCTCAAAAAATCCTCCTTACGATTGTATAGTCAAACTTATTTCACGAATAATCAGGTTGCATAAATAACAAAAACCGATTCTCTAATTTTACAGACCTATCAAAAGTTTCTCATTCTTCGCCCTTCGCTAAATATGCTTCGCATGCCTTTCGAATTTCATCCGCCGAAAGCGCCCGATTGTAGAGTTTCACCTCGTCCAAAAGGCCATCGAAAGGAGTCGAATGCGCGGGCGCACAGGTGAAGTAAAGCGAATGCATGGGCGCAAAAGAGCCCAAGCAAATCGGAAAATCATTAGCACCGATGCGGCCGGGACGCATCAGTTCTCCGCACACTTCGCCGTTCATATAAACTCGCATTATCCGCCCGTCGAATGTCCCCGCAAGCGCGACCCAAGTTCCAACAGGTAGCATTTTTGACGCCTGCAGCGTGTGGCTCCAGGCTGTCTGTGGTACGCCGAAACAAGGTGCTCCGTTCATGATGCCCAAGCGAAAACCGGAGGTTTCTCCGCCGACCTGTACCCGGTTCACAATCCAGGCTTGATTTTGTCCCGCGCGTTCGGTTTTCACCCAACACGTGACCGTTACGCCTGATGTCACCGAGAAGGCGGGGACGCTCTCTATCTGCGCGCAACCGCCTGTACACACAAGCGC
>CAZQOE010000187.1:0-3120 GCA_964594935.1 uncultured Rhodospirillaceae bacterium
TATGGGGACGTGGCATCCTGACCTCTGCGGAGGAAATTCTGGGCGCCAACGGCGGCGGGTTTTTTAACGCCAACGCGACGCATCCCTACGAGAATCCGACACCGTTTTCCAACTTTTTCCAAATTGTGGCCATTCTGGTTATTCCGGTTGCTCTCGTTCTTTCTTTCGCCCAGATGCTGAGAGACAAAAAGCAAGGATGGTCCTTGCTTATTGGAATGACTCTTCTTTTTATGCTGCTTGTTTCCTTGTGTTTTTATTTCGAGCAAATGCCCCATCCGGCCATGCAAGCGCTTAATGTCGACCAGAAAATTTCCGACATCAATTCAGGCGGCAATATGGAGGGGAAAGAAGTCCGTTTTGGCATTTATAATTCCGCTTTGTGGTCGGTCGCCACCACATCGACAACTCAAGGCTCCGTTAATTCGATGCTCGACAGTTACATGCCGCTTGGCGCGATCGTTCCCCTTTTAAACATGCTTTTCGGAGAAGTTCTTTATGGGGGCGTCGGGTATGGACGTTACGGTTTTTTGATATACGGCATGATCGCCGTTTTTATCGCGAGCATTAAAGTCGGGCGAACGCCCGAATATCTGGGCAAAAAGATCGGGGCTAACGAAATCAAGCTTGCCGGCTTTGTAATGCTCATCGTTCCGATTTGCACTCTTTGTCTTAGCGTTATCAGTTTATTGACGCCAGCGGGAGCGGCATCCATCACGGCCGACGGACCTCATGGTTTGACGCAAACGGTTTATGCTTATGCCTCGGCGGCAAGCAACAACGGCACGGCATTTAACGGGTTTTATTCCAACACAATTTTTCAAAACATTGTCCTAGGTTTTGTCATTCTTATTGGACGGTTTGGCGTCATCATACCGACTATCGCCATTGCCGGTTCATTAGCCTCTAAAAAAATCACGCCGCCGTCAGCAGGAACTTTTTCCACTCAAGGTCCTTTGTTTGTCTTGCTGCTGATTTCCGTCATCCTTTTGTTCGGCGGATTGGTTTACTTTCCTATGCTGGCGCTTGGCCCTGTTGCCGAGCATCTTTTCCTTTTCCATCCCTAGAGATGAGCCATGTCTAAAAAGCACATACGATCATCTCTTTTCGATCCGGAGCTGCTTAAGGCCGCCGCCAAAGGCGCCTTTACCAAGCTTAGGCCGCGGCTATTGGCGCGGAATCCGATTATGTTTACCGTGGGCGTTTCAAGTTTCTTGGCGACGCTCTTGGTTTTTCGCGATGCCTTTAGGGGCGTTTTTTCCGTTGTCGATATACAAATCGCTTTATGGCTCTGGTTTACCGTTTTGTTCGGAAATTTTGCCGAAGCCGTCGCCGAAGGCCGCGGACGCGCCCAAGCCAATAGTTTGAGAAAAACCAGAACGCAAACAATGGCTAAAAAAATATCGGGCATCGACGCAACAGATTACACGGTCGTTCCCGCTTCAGAATTACGGATGGGGGACTTTATCATCGCAGAAGCGGGCGACGTTATCCCCGGCGACGGGGATGTCGTTAAAGGCATCGCTACTGTCGATGAATCCTCCATAACCGGAGAATCTGCGCCGGTTATTCGCGAATCTGACGGCGACCGTTCAGCCGTTACGGGAGGAACACGCGTAATTTCAGACCGGATTGTCATTCGAATTTGCACAGACCCCGGGGAATCTTTTCTTGACAGGATGATAGGCTTGGTCGAAGGCGCGCGACGCCAAAAAACGCCAAATGAAGTAGCGTTAAATATTCTTTTGGTCGGAATGACTCTTATATTCTTAATCGTATGCGTAACGCTCCAAGGATTTGCCGCTTTCAGCGGAAAGTTGCTTCCGGTCATTTATCTTATTGCTCTATTTGTTTCATTAATCCCCACAACCATAGGGGGGCTTCTTTCCGCAATCAGAATTGCGGGCATGGATCGATTGGTGATGTTTAATGTTATCACTAAATCGGGACGAGCCGTTGAAGCCGCCGGAGACATAGACACCTTGTTACTTGATAAGACGGGAACCATTACGCTTGGCAACCGCATGGCTAGCGAATTTATACCTTTAAACGGGACAAGAGAGTCATTTCTGGTCGAGACTGCCTTATTATCGTCTTTATCGGATGCCACACCGGAAGGAAAATCGGTCGTTCGCTTAGCCAACGAAAAATACGGGTTAACGCCAGAGGCCGTTTATCGGCCTCATATGGACTTTATTCCTTTCAGCGCCAGTTCGCGCATGAGCGGCGTCGATATCGAGGGGCTTTCCATCCGCAAGGGGGCTCCTGACGCCATTCTTGCCTATTGTGGATCCCCAAATACTTCCGAGATAGCGACCGCCGTCGAACGCGTCGCCAAAACGGGAGGCACGCCTCTTTTGGTAGCAAGAAACAAAAGCATTCTTGGCGTCGTTCATTTAAAGGATATTATCAAGCCGGGCATACATGAGCGCTTCGCCCTGCTCAGGCGCATGGGCATCCGGACAATTATGCTTACGGGCGATAATCCGATAACGGCGGCTGCGGTCGCCGCTGAAGCAGGCGTCGACGATTTTCTGGCGGAAGTTTCACCGGAAATGAAGCTCGACATTATCAGAAAAGAACAGGCTGCGGGCAGAATGGTCGCCATGTGCGGCGATGGATCAAATGACGCTCCCGCTTTGGCTCAAGCCGATGTAGGCGTCGCCATGAACGCAGGCACAATGGCTGCGCGAGAAGCAAGCAACATGGTCGATTTGGACAATAATCCGACAAAATTGATTGAAATCGTCATGATCGGAAAACAACTTTTGATGGGCCGCGGGACGTTGACCATTTTCTCGCTTGCGAACGA
Organism: uncultured Rhodospirillaceae bacterium; assembly: GCA_964594935.1. Classification (GTDB taxonomy): domain Bacteria; phylum Pseudomonadota; class Alphaproteobacteria; order UBA9219; family UBA9219; genus CAIXLI01. Next base: position 2,810 of record CAZQOE010000187.1, read on the forward strand.
CGTCGCCAAATATTTTGCCATTCTTCCGGCTTTGCTTATCAGCATTTACCCCAATATGAAGGCCCTAAATGTCATGCATTTGCATAGCCCCGAAAGCGCGGTTTTATCGGCGATTATTTTTAACGCCCTTATCCTTATTGCTCTTGTGCCTTTGGCTTTGCGCGGAGTCAGGTTTTCTGCGGCGCCTGCCCATGTTGTCTTGCGGCGACATTTGCTGGTTTACGGCATCGGCGGCTTGGTCGTTCCTTTTGCCGGAATTAAAGCGATCGACCTGTTTATTTCATCCTTTATGGGGACATAAGAATGATTCG
>CAZQOE010000188.1:0-3080 GCA_964594935.1 uncultured Rhodospirillaceae bacterium
GGACACGGGCAAGAAAGTTGCGGCCTATTTAGAAATATGGAATATGGGCGAGTCAGTGCGTTGGTTCGATGTAAACGGACTCCCCTACGGCGGGCGTACGGACGTACCCACGGGTGTATGGCACCAAAAGAATAAGCGTTACTGGACATTAGGCGATTTCGCGTTTTCCGCTCAGCCGGGCGATCTGTGGTTACGCGTATATGCGGAGGGTTATGCGCCGCTCGACTTCCGAAGAACTTTGAAACCGAATGTGGAAGAGCATCTTGATCTCGTGTTGCGGCATCTGTTCAATCCAGCGACCGACGGCTGGTTCAAAGGTGATTTTCACGCTCACGGCGTACATGGTGAAAAACTCTATACAGTCAACATTCCCTATATAACTTTCATTCTCCGGGCAGAAGGCTACCGATGGTTTTATCTGTCATGGGATTTCAGTAACGATGGGGTACCATCCGATCCGTTTCGAATCGCGCAGTCCGAATGCGATGCGGATTTATTTATTGCATTAAACGCGGAGTATCCGAAAACGTACGGCGGTCACGTCGGTTCGGTTGGAATCGGGCCGCCTCGAAAATATTTGCCATATCCTCTCTATTCAAACACCGAAGCGATCAGACGTGACATCGTTGATCGAGGCGGGGCTGCGGTTCCCGTTCATCCGCTTGCGGGGCACATGAAATTCCGGGAATTGCCGTTCCTGATGCTCGGAGCCCCTGAACTGGTCTGCGGGTTCGATTTCTATACGAGCTGGAGCGTTTGCCTCGAAAAGACGTGGGCGCTGTTTCTCAACCGAGGCCAGCGCCTCTGCAGAACCGCGACCAGCGATGCAGCATTCGATCTGGGGCGCACGCCTGGAACCATGGGTGCCACTTTCATTCACCCCGATGGCGGGCGGCTGACTCGAGAAACCATCGTCAACGCCTTCAAGAAAGGTCGAACAGGTATTGCATGGGACGGCGCGTTCTTGACGCTCACGATTGATCAAACTGTTTGTGGGGAAGTGTTTCCTTCGGATGGTCTACCGCGCAATGCCGTTCTCACGCTCCATTTCACTCCCGGTGCGAACGTCCGACTTGTTGTTACTCGGAACGGCGAACCGTTCCGAGAGTTCACCTCGACCGTCTCTCCGACAGGAGTGACCAACTTCAAGTTCACGCTGAACGAAAGGAGTAAGGCTTGGTATACGGCGCTTTGTTTCACAGAAACGTCATCGCCTCAAATGATTGCTGCGACCAGTCCATTCTATTTCGGTGACTGGACGTCGCCCGCCCCTGTTTTCGCCGAAGTTGAGGCGCACGTGTTCGATGTGGACACGAAGCAACCTCTTGCTGCCACATTAACGCTGCTCGAACCCGAAAAATCAGGGAAGAAGTTCCTGACGACGAATGGAGTGCTCCGTCTCCAAGCGCGTGTGTTTCAGCGACTCAAAGCGTCCGCCGTAGGGTATGCCGATGTTGAGAAGGGCATTCTTGATAACCAAGCGGTCGCAACCTTTGTCTCTACCATCTCTGAAAAAGACCTACAAACGTGGACAACGTACGAGAAGGCGCATAAAATTCTTCAAACGCTTACGTTTGATTTCCCCTTGAAGCGGCGCTGAATATTATGCCGCTACTATTCGGCTTGCTGTTAACGAAAAGACACTTTTATGATCTCAAAGACTTTTATGACTGTTACTTCATTTGCAAGAATCGTGTCGACGTTCGCACTGTTTGCGATCCTTGTTCTGGCCTGTACTTTACCCCTTTGTGCGCAGGAACACCTAAAAGTCTACTATTTGCGCCACGCCGAGGGGGGGCATAACGTGGTCGAACAGTGGAAAAACATGCCCACAAACCAATGGCCGTCATATGTCGGAAATGCTAGTATTTTCACGCCTAAAGGCCAAAAACAGGTTGCGGTGCTCACTAAGCGACTTAAAGGAATGCACTTCGATTTTATCGCGGTAAGTCCGACTTGGCGCACACGCAATACAATCCTTCCCTATCTCAAAGATTCGGAACGGACAGGCGAAATTTGGCCAGAGTTGGTCGAAACACCGGTTGTTCCTGTTGAGTGGACGAATGTGTTTGACAAAGAACGTCCCGGTCCCCGTGCAGATCTTTTTTCGGGCAAGACCCCTGTCTTTTTACCTGTGGAAGAACGGCCGTATTTTAACCTCCGTGAAGACGGAGCCAATATATTCAGGATAGGTGATGAAAATAAAGATCGGGCAACTGCAAATAGCCTAGCTTTGGCGCAAAGAACCGTGGCATTGATCAAAAAACGCTTCGGAAAATCAGGGAAATCCATTCTGCTTGTGGGACATGAGAATTCAGGTTCCACGCTTTTACGCGTACTGACAAATGCAAAAGATTCTCCAGTTGGCCTCAATAATACCGGTATTTGGATGGCCGAGGAACAGTCCGACGGCACCTTCAAACTGAAGTGGTCAACAGATAGAAGGGATACATCATGTTGTCAGGGACAATTTTCGAAAGATGTCACACAAGGAGTAATGAAAGCTATGATCACTAGTATAAGCGAGAAAGGTAAAGTTGGCGTGATGTGTTGTGGGCACAGGGAATATTGGCCGCAGTTCCCCGGCATGAGGGAAGAAGTTGTCAAGTACATGGGTGAAATAGCCAACTATGTCAAAGATAGTGATGCACAGTTGCTCGACAGCCGATTCGTAGACAGTATTGATGACTCCCTTGCATACGGTCGCGAACTCACATCGAAAGGCTGCGATTTACTCGTCCTCTATATTCCCGCATATGTCGCTTCCGGCAGGTGGATGCAAGGTGTTCTGGCTGCTCATTGTCCTGTTGTACTCGTCGGCATGCAGAACACGTATAAGATGGGCGGCAAAATCACCATCCAAAAGGTCACGACGGATGGCGGTCCATGTGCTCTTCCGGAAGCCTATAGCGCAATGGTTCGTTCGGGAAAAGAACCTGCAGGACTCATTTTCGGCAGAGCCGGGGGTGATCCACATGTAGTGAATGAAATTCATGAGTGGTGTAAAGTGGCAAATGCGCTTCATGCGTTCAAGGGAAGCCGTTTCGGATACATCGGGCATCCCTATGAAGGCATGATGG
>CAZQOE010000189.1:0-3062 GCA_964594935.1 uncultured Rhodospirillaceae bacterium
TCCCGTCGGAGCCTCGGGCGCGCGCATCCTCATCACTCTGTTGTATGAAATGAAGCGCCGTAACGCCAAAAAAGGCCTTGCGACGCTGTGCATCGGCGGCGGCATGGGCATCGCCATGTGCGTCGAAAGATAAAGGCGTCGGGCCCACTAATAAAAAAGCCCCCTTTCGGGGGCTTTTCTGTAAAGGATGCAGTGTTACTTTGCGACGCCGCCGGGGTTACACAACCCGCCGGTAATCTCGATCGTCGTCGCATCGATTGCTTCGTTTTCGATGCAATGCCCGATCAGGGATGCCACTTCCTCCGGATTCACAAGTCGGCTGATGTGTACGTCCTTCAAAAGAGACTGAAGGGCGGCTTGATTCATACCCGTAAGCATGGGCGTTGCCGTATAACCCGGCGCAATGCCGACGCAACGGATGTTCTTGATGCCGCGCATCTGGAATTCGCCAACGATGATCTTAGGCATCAACGCATCGGCAACCTTTGTCGAAGAGTAGTTGAGCTGCCCCACCTGTCCCGCTTTGTTGACGGATGAAATGGTGACCAACAGGCCAGGCCAGCCGCCGTTGACCATTGCTTCGGCGGAGTCGCGCAACGTCAGGAACGTTCCGGTCAGGTTAATGTCAAGAACGGGCTGCCACTTGTCGAGCCCCATCTTCTTCGAAACCTTGCCCGTTTCCTTGTCGAGCGAAAGCATCGTGCCATCGCGGATAATGCCGGCGCAGGCAACGGTGACGTTTATTCTGCCAAAGGCCTCAAGAGTGGCCTTAACGAACTTCGCTGTGTCGGCCTCGATCGAAACGTTGGCCTGAACGCCGATGGCCTCGCCGCCCATGGCCTTAAGTTCTTTGACGACGCGATCGATATTCGCGGGAGCAACGTCAACCACCGCGACTTTGGCGCCGTTTTTGACCAAATATTTGGCAACGGCTTCGCCGATGCCGTTGCCGCCGCCCGTGACGATAGCCACGCAATCTCTTATTTTCATGACGATTCCCTCATATGTAAGTCAGTGTTTAAGCGCCCTTGGGGAAAGAAAAACTATCCTTGTCCCAATAGATAAAGTTCGGATGAGCCACATCCGGTCCGACGATCTTCATCCCGCCGATCATGTTGGGATGATTGACGTCGGGTCCGACGGCTTTAACGCCGACGGGGTTGGTTGACCGCACCAAGGTGCGCGCCTTGGCTTCGGCTTCTTCGGCCGTAAGGCCGGCGAACAAATTGGTGCCGACCATCACCGTCGAACCGTCCGGCAGTTTGCGGACAACGTCCCACCCAACCGGTTTTACGGTAAACTCGCTGTCGTTGTAAAAGAAACTAGGCATGGAACAAACCCTAAAGATGAGATTACAGTTTTCGTAAAACGGTCACGCAGTTGGTGACCGAAGAACCGCCGACGTTAAGCGTTACGCCGATGTCGGCTTTCTTGGCTTTAACGCCGATGGCCTCGCCGATCAACTGCTTGTAAATCAGCGCGTGCATCGAAGCGCCGGTGGCGCCGACAGGGTGCCCCTTCGATTTTAGGCCGCCCGAAAGATTGACCGAAACATATTTGTCGTCGCGGCCAAAGCGTCCTTCGATGTACTCAAACCCGCCGCGGCCGTCGGGCGAGAACCCAAGGGCTTCCGTGCAGAGGATCTGGTTGATCGTAAAGCAGTCATGTACTTCCGCCAGATCGACGTCGTTAGACGTAATGCCGGCCTCCTGATAAGCCTTGGCGGCGGCGTTTTTGGCAGCCATCAGCTCATGCATGTTCGGACGCACGTTTTCGGGAAGACGCTCTTCCGAATGGCCGATGCCCGCAATCTGAACGGCTCGGGCGCGGTTGGAAACGTTCGACGTCGCCGTGATGACAAGCGCCGCAGCGCCGTCCGTAACGAGCGAACAATCATGCAAACGAAGCGGATCGGCGACCATCATATTCTTTGCTCTTCCGCGTTCATCCGGCTCGTTGAGCTTCATAATCGCTTCAAGCGTTGCAGGGCCGTTGCGAACATGCGCCAGAGGATTCTCCGCGCCGTTGCGATAGCCAAGAGCTCCGACCGTCCACAACATCTTCTCGAGATCCGTTTTCGAAATGCCGTATTGGGCTTGATATCCCTTGGCATATGCCGCGAAAAGCATGGGGAATGTTTGCCCTTGCGACCCTTCGCTCGGCCAATGGGAACAACACGCCAGCACATGGGTCATTTGGGCCGTGGGCAACAAATTCATCTTTTCGACGCCGATCACAAGAACGTGCTTCGCGCGCCCCGCCTCAATGGCATAGACGGCGTCATAAAGAGCGACGGATGACGATGCGCAGGCGCACTCACAGCGCGTCATCGGCTTAAACCGCAGCGAAGGATCGATTTCCACGGCGATAGGGGCAACATGCTCTTGGTTCACAAACCCGGAAGGGGAACAAGAACCGACGTAAACCGCATCAATATCCTTAGCCTCAAGGCCGGCGTCCGCGATGGCGCCCCGTCCGGCTTCGATAAGCAAGTCGTAGTAGGACTTGGTATCGGTAATAAGGCCGGAGACCTTATCTTTGTTAATAAAAGCGCCAAAAGCAGTGTTATAGGCGCCTATGATACTTGCTTTGCTCATGTATTTCTCCAACAGGGAAGGAACCGTCTGAAATTTCGACGGAGACTATAAACCGATTATGGTTAACATGAAACAAATATAGTTAATTTTTTATGACCAAAATCTTTTTTGGGAACAAAGAGATACGCGCTCAAGCATGCATTTGAGCTATTTTGACTCGGAATGAAACGCCCTTAAATAAAATCGCGACGATATTCGGATGAATTTGAACTCGCATACAACGGCGGAATGTTTGTGCAACGGATAACTAAGGACGCCAAGAAATTTGCATAACCGCCTACAAAAAATCGCCGCCAACAAAAGAGGCGTGGTTTTTCCAAAAAACGAGAGATATCTAGTCCGACGCTACCGTTCTCTTGACCGGATATGACAAAGAAGCTATTGGCGACAGCTTGGCTAATCGTGGTGGCGCGGGTGCGTAGCTCAGCGGGAGAGCATTACCTTCACACGGTAGGGGTCACAGGT
>CAZQOE010000190.1:0-3001 GCA_964594935.1 uncultured Rhodospirillaceae bacterium
GCAGGAAACGCGCGACGCGTTCCGAGGGCTGTGCGCCTTTCTTGATCCATTCCTTGACGCGGTCTTCCTTCAGGATGACGCGCTTGGGGTCTTCCTTGGCGAGCATCGGATTATAGGTTCCGACGGTCTCAAGATAACGTCCGTCGCGCGGGAAGCGGCTGTCGGCCACGACGATGTGGTAGAACGGGTGCTTCTTGGCTCCGCGACGGGTCATGCGTAATACTAACATTTATTTATTCTCCTCTTTCGTTGTTTAAGCTTCTTACAAAACCCTTACTCGGACGGGTGACTGCTTTGTCGCTGCGGTGCTCAAATCCTCACGTAGCAAAAAAGTACGCTCCGGTTTTGTGCTCCTCGCTCCTCGGCGCGGGCAAGGCTTCCGTCCTTTAGCCTTACCCGGACTTCTTGCCGCGCCCCCTCGTCCGAGCGGGTTTTGCAAGAAGCTTTTTCTCATTTATCTTTTTAACATCCCTCCAAATTTAGGGGCCATGGAACGCATAAAGCCGGATTTTCCCAGCTTCTGCATTTGTTTCATGACCCTCTGCATTTCGAGGAACTGCTTGATAAGCCGATTGACGTCGGCCACATCAACTCCTGCGCCTGCCGCGATGCGCCGTTTGCGCGACGCCTGCAACAGATCGGCATCCCTGCGTTCGGCGGGCGTCATCGATTGGATGATCGCTTCCTGACGCTTGATGATTTTTTCATCGATGTTCGCATCTTTGATCTGGTTCTTAATTTTACCCAAGCCCGGCAACATATTCAGCATTCCGCCCATGCCACCCATGCGGCGCATCTGCTGCATCTGTTTGGCAAGATCGTTGAAGTCGAAACGTCCGCCTGACATGAATTTCTTGGCCATATCTTCGGCCTCATTCATGTCGATGGTTGCGGCCGCTTTTTCGACGAGCGAAACGACGTCGCCCATGCCCAAAATGCGTCCTGCGAGCCGGTCGGGATGATAAGGTTCCAAAGCATCCGTCTTTTCGCCGACGCCCAAAAACTTGATGGGCTTGCCCGTAACGGCGCGCATCGACAAAGCCGCGCCGCCGCGCGCATCGCCGTCGATGCGCGTCAAAACGATGCCGGAAATACCGATTTTTTGCTCGAATTGCTGCGCAATATTCACAGCGTCCTGACCCGTCATCGCATCAACAACCAGAAGGCTTTCGTGGGGGCTCACGGCGTTACGCACGGTTGCCGCTTCGGCCATAAGGTCTTCGTCGATGGCAAGGCGTCCGGCGGTGTCGAGAATGACGACGTCGAACACTTCTTTGCGCGCAACGTCCAAAGCGCGGCGCGCGATTTCAACCGGCGTTTGCCCCGCGACGACAGGTAGCGTCGCGGCGCCGATCTGTTGTCCTAAAACGGCCAATTGTTCCTGCGCGGCCGGACGCTGCACGTCGAGCGAAGCGAGCAAAACCTTTTTGCCGTTTTTGTCGGCCAGAAATTTTGCCAATTTTGCCGACGTCGTCGTTTTGCCCGAGCCCTGCAGTCCGAGCATCATGATGACGGCGGGGGGCGTGACATTAAGGTTCAACGGCTCCGCCATCGTGCCAAGCAATTCGACCAGATTGTCATGGACTATCTTGATGACTTGCTGCCCCGGCGTGACCGAACGCAAGACTTCCCGCCCTATCGCGCGCTCTTTAATCTTCGCGGTAAAATCCTTGACGACGGGGAGGGCGACATCGGCTTCCAGAAGGGCAATCCGAACTTCGCGCAGAGCTTCGGTCACGTCGGCTTCGTTTAGAGCCCCGCGTCCCGTAAGCCGGTCAAAAATGCCGGATAATTTTCCACTCAAGCTGTCAAACATACGTCTTAAAACCCGATCAGAAACCTTCAAACGCCATCGGGCCTGTGCCCGCAACGCGAGGACAGACCTTACGCCCTATAGTCGAGGGCGTATCCGAAACGGCTCGTCTACAATGAAAGACTATGCCGTCGCCAAATGGCGGGGATGGCGGCTCTTACCAAGAACGCGAAAAAGAGTCAATTTATTCATCAGGTTTGCTTAATTTCTTGTCGAATCTTGCTTGTTGCACCGCATTATTTGTCGAATCTTGCCTGTTGTACCATTTGTGAAAACGGACTAGAATCGTTTCGCGTCCGAGTTGTTTTCCAAGAGGTAGTCCCGTGTCGTCTTTTGATGCTTCCCCTGGGTCGGATCAGGGTTTTCAGACCGAGGCAGTTGTTAAGTGGTTCAGTCTGACAAAAGGGTTTGGTTTTGTCGCGCCGGTTGACGGATCTTCCGACGCGTTTATTCACTCTTCGGTCGTAAGCCGCGCGGGATTGCGCGACGTTGCCGAAGGAACAAAGCTTCTCTGTCAAATCGGCGACGGTGCCAAGGGCCGCCAGGTTCTTAGCATCCTTCAGGTCTTGGGCGTTTGCGAAGTCGCGCCGTCGTCCAATCCGCGTCCGCCTGCAACGGGGCCGGAAGTCGAAATGACTGGAACGGTCAAATGGTTTAAAGCCGACAAAGGTTTCGGTTTTGTGACGCCCGATGACGGCGGGCGCGATATTTTTGTCCATCGCACAGTTGTCGTGCGCGCGGGCATTCAATCGCTGGAGTCCGGACAAAAAGTCAAGATGATGGTTCAAACGGCGGCCAAAGGCCGCGAAGCCGCTTCGATCGAAATCATCGGTTAAAGCCAATTTTTTAGGTTTGTCCCGTTATTCGGGCCTGCCGGGATTTTGGAGTCGGCAACGGTATTGTTGAGTCCTGTTTTGTGAAGTTTGTATTTTAGGGAAGGTTTTTAATATGAAAGAGATGCCGGTTTCTCCCTTGGCGAAGGGCGAAGAATTTGAGCTTGGCTTGAGCGTGCGCGAGCTCAAGAAAATCGTCAAAAACAGAGTGCGGACTTCTGCGTTCGACCCCGTTGAGGCTTACGAAAAGCTTTCAGACAGAAACAAGATAGCTTTATCGCATCTCGTTAAGGCGTCCAACATCCTCGACGACGTTTTTTTGAAACAGGATCATCCGGACAATATCCGCGCAAGG
>CAZQOE010000191.1:0-2971 GCA_964594935.1 uncultured Rhodospirillaceae bacterium
TGCGCCCCTTCCGCGGCGAAATCACGATGCTGGACAGCGCGGGATCGCGCGGCGGCGCCAACATTCCTCCGCCTCCCTCGGAAGGAGAAATCGCGGGCGCATCAGGCAAAGGCACCAGCGCGGATTTGGACGATAGCATTCCGTTCTGACCATTAATCCATGACCTACCGCATTCGCCGCAGCCTTGTTTCCGATACGGAAGTTTTGGGCCGCGTTTGCTCACAGGCGTGGCAAGAAACATACGCGTCGATTGTTCCTGCCGAATCCCTTGCTAAAGCGGGATCCGTTGAGCGACGGACCCAAACCCGGCGTGATTTTTTTGAAAACACGACCCCCGATTGGTTGCATTTGCTGGCCGAAACGAAAGAGGGAGAAATCGTCGGTTTTTGCGATTGTGGGCCTGCGGACGAACTGAAAAACTATGCGCCCGCTGAAATTTGTACGATTTATCTTTTACGCGCAGCGCAAGGGCGGGGGCTTGGGAAGAAAATGCTTCTCATGATGCTGAAACATCTTGCGGAACGGGGTTTTGAAAGCGCCGTTCTGGGCGTGCTGGGCGAGAACGAAAAAGCAAGGCATTTTTACGAGGGAATGGGCGGAAAAAGGGTTAAAGAGTTTAATGATGATTTTTTCGGCCCCCCCTTGCCTACGGCTGTTTATGTGTGGTCTGATTTGAAAAAGTTTGCCTGATCTGAAAGCTTTTTATGAACGAATTCCTGCGCCTGATACAAAAATCGCTTCGGCCCTTCGGGTACGATGTCCGCAAGCGTGGGACGTACAACCTTGTGCCGTTCAAGGGCATTCCGCCCGTGCCGGAGCTTGACCGCGTTCGGAAAAACTTCGATTACGACGGCGGGGCCGAAAGAAAAGCGGAGTCCAATCTCGACGTTTTGAAAATCGTCTATCGCACGTGCCTTAATCATGCGCGCAATGAAAAAGTCAGCGAGCGCGTATACCAAACGCCGCTTGTCGATGCCGTCGAGCGCTGCTTTTTGTCGCTCGTCAAAAGCGTGAACGCGGCATTGATGGAAGCCGCCGCGCCGCGCATCGAAGTTTTGATTTTGGACGACAACTCGGACGCCGACCTTCTGGCGCGCATAACGCATATCGCCAAACGCCTTAGATGCCCGTGGAAAACGAAAACGACCGAAAAAACGGGGCAGGGCGCGTCGTTGCACGAGCAGTTCGCTTTGGCCGTCGGCGACGACGCGCTTTATTATTTCTGCGAGGACGATTACCTGCACGAAGAGCGCGCGATTTACGAAATGGTCGCGTTCTACAGGCAGATTTATGGCGCGACGCGCCGACATCTGGTTCTTCATCCGCAAGAACACGAAAACATGTACAACAAGTTTTTCTATCCGTCGTACATCGTGATAAGCCCCTTCCGGCATTGGCGCACGGCCAGCGACGCGACGCATCAGCTTTTTATGCATTCCCACGTCGTTCGCGATTACTGGAAGTATTTCGAAAACACCAAATTCGTCGGCACGGGCAAAAAGCGGCAACTGGGCTCGGAAGCCAAGACGACCAACAGGCTGTTCGAGCATCTGCCGCTGTTCGTCCCCATTCCGGCGCTGGCGGGGCATTTGCAATCGCCGCACGTTCTGCCGCTGTTTTTCGCGTGGCAGGATTTGTGGGCCGCGAACGATCCCGCGAAGGGGGAATAGCCCCATGGCGTCCTCTTCCTTCATCCACTTGCGCGTTCATTCCGGCTATTCGCTGGCCGAGGGCGCCATCAAGGTTGTCGAGGAAAAGCCCAAGGACGGCGCGCCGTTGCCGCGCAAAGACCTTATCAAACTATGCCTTCAGCACGACATGCCCGCCGTCGCGTTGACGGACAAAGGCAACCTTTTCGGCGCGTTGGAATTCGGGCAGGCCGCGGCCGAGGCGGGCGTGCAGCCCATCATCGGCTGCCAGATCGCCGTGCTGCGCCCCGAACAAGCGGCGCTTAAGGCCATGACGAAGGACGGATACGACCAACTCGTTCTTCTTGTTCAAAACGAAAAGGGCTATCGCAATCTGTCGGTGCTCGTCACGTTGTCGTACGTCGAGCTGGACCGCGCCGATCCTTACGTGACGGCCGACGAACTTGCCAAGTATTCCGAAGGGCTGATTGCTCTTTCGGGCGGCATTGAGGGCGAAATCGGGCGGCTTTTGCTCGCCAACCAGAAAGAAGCCGCCGACGCGGCGGCAAAGAAATACGCCGCGCTTTTCAAGGACCGCTTTTATATCGAATTGACGCGGCATCACGGCGGCGAAATCGGAGCATCCGAAAAACGCATCGAGCACGAACTCGTCGGCCTTGCGTATAAGCACGATCTTCCGCTGGTCGCCACCAACGACGTGTATTTCGGCGAACCCGACATGTACGAAGCGCACGATGCGCTGTTGTGTATCGCCGACAAAACCGTGGTGGCCGAGAGAAACCGCCGCCACATGACCCGCGACCATTATTTCAAATCCGCCGCCGAGATGCGGACGCTTTTCGCCGACTTGCCGGAGGCGTGCGACAACACGGCCGTGATCGCGCGGCGGTGCGCCTATATGGCCCCGTTGCGTAAGCCCATTTTGCCGGCTTTCTCGACGACCAAAGGCCGCGACGAGGCTCAGGAATTGCGCGCGCAGGCGAAAGAAGGCCTGAAAGGCCGCCTTGCCGCCGCGGGGATTGCGGACAAAAAGCCCTATGAAGACCGCCTGAAGTTCGAGCTCGACACCATCATCAACATGGGCTTCGCTGGCTACTTTCTGATCGTATCCGATTTCATCAAGTACGCGAAAAACCAAAAGATACCAGTGGGACCTGGACGCGGGAGCGCCGCGGGAAGCCTCGTCGCCTTCTGCCTGAGGATCACCGAGGTGGATCCCATCCCCTACAAGCTGCTCTTCGAGCGGTTCCTCAACCCCGAGCGGGTGAGCCTCCCCGACATCGACTGCGATTTCTGCAAGAACCGGCGGGACGAGGTCATCG
>CAZQOE010000192.1:0-2956 GCA_964594935.1 uncultured Rhodospirillaceae bacterium
TTCGGCATAACCCTTCTGCGCGACGACTTTGGTCGCGATCATTTTTTGCAGAATCTGCGGATAAATCATTTGCGGCGGCATCTGTTGAACCTGCGGGCCGGCCATTTGAAGTTCGCGCATGACGTCGGAGCGGTGAAGTTCTTCGCCATTAACGCGGGCAACGACCGGATCGGTTGCTGCGGGTTTGGCGGCTTCGGGAGCAGCGGCGGGCTTCGGGGCGTCGGCGGCAAAAGCAGGCATCGCGAGAGCGCCAAGAAGGGCTACGGTTGCAAGAAGGGCTTTTTTGGACATTTGGGAGAATCCTTTGAGTTTCGGGATTACGAAAAGAGCATTTAAGAGCTAGCGGCTCTTGGCCCAAACATCAAGCCCCAGAAATAGGGCAGTATTTTGGCAAAGACGTGCGAAAACGAGGCTCGGTTTTGTTAAAACCATTTTAACTCTTAGTGTCCAAATATTAAGGGACAAGCTTCCTCCCCCGGTTTCTTTATGAATCTCATCATAGGTATGGTCGTTCTGTTTGTTTGCACCCTCGGTGGTTACGCCGCCGAAGGCGGCAGCCTTGAGGTGTTGGCCGAAGCCGCCCCTATGGAACTTGTCATGATGGGAGGCACGGCGCTTGGGGGCTTTATTATTGCCAATCCCAATATTGTGATTCGCCGCACCGGTAGGGGGCTCAAGCTTTTATTCAAAAAGGCCAAGTACAACAAATCTTCCTATATTGAACTGCTGTGCATGATGTATCAGCTTTTCAAATTGGCAAAAACCAAGGGATTGTTGGCGCTTGAACAGCATATTGAAAACCCCGAAGAAAGCTCTTTATTCCAGCAATTTCCGGGTTTTTTGCGAGATCACCATGCCGTCAGCTTTTTATGCGATTACCTGCGCCTTGTGACGCTGGGTTCCGACAAGCCTTACGAGCTCGAAGCTTTGATGGACGAGGAACTGGAAGTCCATCATAACGAAAGCGCTGGCGTCGTGGGCGCCGTGACAACCGTTGCCGACGCCATGCCGGCCATCGGCATCGTTGCGGCGGTGCTCGGCGTCATTAAAACGATGGGTTCGATTGCCGAGCCGCCGGAAGTTCTGGGTGGCATGATCGGTGGCGCCTTGGTCGGTACGTTCATGGGCGTGTGGACGTCTTACGGCATGATCGGGCCTATGGCGAATTCGTTGAATGCGATTTTTTCGGCAGAGTCCAGATATCTGACGTGCATTAAAACGGGGCTTTTGGCCCATCTTCAAGGTTTTGCGCCGTCAATTTCCATCGAATACGCCAGAAAAACGCTGCTTAGCGAGGTTCGTCCAACCTTCATCGAGCTGGAAGAGGCGACCTCGGCCTTGCCTGCTCCGACAGCCTAAAGGAAAAGCCTTTTCATGGCCGACCAACCCGTCATCATCATCCGGAAGAAGAAAAAAGGAGGCCATGCCGCCCATCATGGCGGCGCGTGGAAAGTCGCTTATGCCGACTTCGTGACGGCCATGATGTCTTTCTTTCTTCTGTTGTGGCTTTTAAACGTGACCACCAGCGATCAGCGAAAAGGCTTGGCCGAATATTTTTCGCCTGCGGGCATATCCAAAAACGATTCGTCCGGCGCAGGGGGAATGTTCGGCGGCCGGTCGATTAGCTCGATTACAGGGGGAGAAATAACCGACAGGTCTCCGCCGTCGACTCAGGAAGCGACGATTGCGACCGTAGGGCAGGGAGAAGAAGGGGACGAAGACGTCAGCGGCACGGGCCAAGGGGACAAGGCTCGCGTAAAAACGGCAAACGCCGCCGCCGCGCTTTCCAAAGAAGCTCAAGCCATAGCCTCGGCGACAAAGGACGAAGAAACGGCATTCAAACAGGCGGAACAGGCCCTGAAACAAGCCATCCTGCAAACGCCGGAATTGCAAGCCTTTGCCGACCAAATCGTCATCGACCGGACGTCCGAAGGTTTGCGCATTCAAATTACGGATCGCGACAAGCTTTCGCTTTTTCCGTCCGCGAGCGCGACCCCTTATGAGCGCGGCAGGGATTTGCTTCTGATGATCGGCAGGGTTGTTTCGTTGTTGCCTAACAAAATTTCGATTGCCGGACACACCGACTCGACGCCTTTCGTGGTCGGCTCGCGGCGGGATAATTGGTTGCTGTCAACTGAACGCGCCAATACTTCCCGCGAATATCTTATCAAAGCCGGCGTTGCCGAAAAAAATATTGCGCGCGTTTCAGGGCTTGCCGACAGAGAACCGTTCGCGGCCGATCCCATGGACCCACGCAATCGGCGCATCAGCATCGTTTTGTTGCGCAAGGCTTTAACGCAAGCGCCACCGGCTCCGCCCGAGCCTCAAACTACGACTCCGGCGGAAACAAAAGCTCCTTAAAAGCCTTCTGTTATCAACAGAAAATACTTCCGTTTGCCCATTGCAGAGCACAAAATCCTCCCTATATTACCTTCCATGACGGGGTGGCGTATAAACGCAACCCATTGTTCTGAAAGGAAATAAGGCAAATGGCAAAAGTTATTGGCATCGATCTCGGCACCACGAATTCCTGCGTTGCTGTGATGGAAGGATCGAATACGACCGTTATTCACAACTCGGAAGGCTCGAACACGACGCCTTCGATCGTTGCTTTCGCAAATTCCGGCGAACGTTTGGTGGGACAATCCGCCAAGCGTCAGGCCGTGACAAATCCCTCAAATACGCTCTTTGCCATTAAGCGCCTTATCGGCCGCCGTTTCGAGGACCCGATGGTTCAAAAAGACATCGGCCTGCTGCCATACAAGATCATCAAGAACAGTAACGGCGACGCTTGGGTCGAAGCCGGAGGCAAGAATTACAGCCCGTCCGAAATTTCGGCGTTCATCCTTATGAAGATGAAAGAAACGGCGGAGGCCTATTTGGGCGAAAAAGTCACGCAAGCCGTCATCACCGTTCCGGCGTATTTTAACGACAGCCAGCGCCAAGCGACAAAAGA
>CAZQOE010000193.1:0-248 GCA_964594935.1 uncultured Rhodospirillaceae bacterium
GCGTGACAGGCCGACGCTCTAACCAACTGAGCTACACCCGCGCAAAGCAGGCGGCAAGGTTTAGGCAAACGTTACCGCCCTGTCAACCGCCAATTGCTTTCATTTCAGGCTTATTACTGTCCCAACAAGCCCTTAACCAAAGAATTAATCGTCCTCCCCGCCTTGTTGATGGGATCCGCAGGCAGCAAGGCGGGCCCCATCTCTTTCTTGGGATGCTCAAGTGTATAAACACAGGCGTTTTGTCCGGC
>CAZQOE010000193.1:258-2930 GCA_964594935.1 uncultured Rhodospirillaceae bacterium
GACGTTGCTGCTCACGATGTCGGGGTTTCCTTCCATCAGATTGCCCACGATGTTTTTAAGGACGCTCGACGCGTTGACGGAATAGGACGGCTCTTTAAGCGTGCCCGCGATATACATCGATGGAATGAGCCCCCCGATGTCGACAAGCTTCGAATGGGCATGAAGCGACAGCGCGATGGTTTCGGCGCCCAGATTGACTTGGCCTTTTCCGGTAACCGTCGACGCGGCCGAGTCGATCAATATCCCGTTGTCGCTCAAAACGCCGTTCTTGGCGATGAATCGCGCCGCAAGGCAGTTCAGCGCGCTGTCGCCGCTCGCGACGCCGAATATGGCGGCAAGAAAAGAAGAAATGCCCGAGGCGGCGCCCGTAAATATCTCGCCTTTATCGGCCGTGACGTTGATCACGCCGCCGAAAGTCGAGGCCATTTCGTGAGGCGTGCGGCCCTCGCCCGTCAATTGGACCTCCGCGCTTGCCTTGCCTTCCATAAAGGACGTCATATTGCCCAAGTGCTGCAAATCACCCAGATCGACGTTTTTGGCAACCATGCTGAGGTCGAGGCGCGCCGGAACCTTCGAAGCGTTAAGGCCGACCTTGACGTCGACGGGCGTTTTGCCGACGAAGGCCTTGACGGGATCCAAAACCAGATTGCCGCCGGACAACGTCATTGTCGCTTTGATTTTTTCGAGCTTTCCCTTGTTGACGGGGTATTCCTTTACGGCAACAGCCAAAGCCGCATCGACGGTTTTGAGAATATCCAAAGGAAGCGGGTCATTGCTGAAATACCTGCTTACATCTGCATTTCCTTGCGCCGCCGCAGCCGAAACGTCGCTCGTTTTTAAAACGCCTGATTTAAAATCGACGGGGTTGATGCGATCGCTTATAAGCGTTCCGCGCAACGCAGGCTTCGCGCCGTCCCATTTTGCCTCGAAGGCTCCGACGATTTTCGTATTTCCGGCCAACAGTCCGTAATCCGAAAACTCGGCCTTTTTGGATTTAAGATTGATTTTAGCGCGCGCCGCGAATTTAAAGACGTCATAGGCCGCGACGATATCGGCCGAAAACGGTTCGTTTGAAAGCAAATCAACGATGTTGGTTTTTATGTTTACGATAAGCGGCGCGCCGTTAATGTCTCCCTTCAGCGTCGCTTGCGCTCCCGCGCCGCCGCCTTCAAGGCTCAAGGATAAAATATTCGCACCGACGCGTTTGCCTTCCTTGTTCAAAAAGCCGATCTGACTGTTGGTGATTTGAAGGTTATCGATGCCGAGCGACGCGCTACGCGTCGATGCTTTTTTGGTTTTCGAAGACGCGGTTGCGGGCGCAGGGGCGCTTAAATCCCAGTTGTTTTTTCCGTCCGCGTCCGTTTCCAAAAGAATGTCGGCGTTGTCTATCAACAGTTCTTTGATCGACAGGCGGCGTTCCAAAAGCGGCTTCGCGTCGATGCCAAGCTCAAGCTTTCCGACGCGGGCCAAAAGCGGGCGGCTTGCGCCACGGGGGTTTGAAAGGGACGCATCCTCGGCCGAAACCGTGATGCCCTTAAGCCCCAGCGAAAAACCTATAGGCCCGTTGAGTTTGACCTCGCGCCCGATTTTCTTGCCCAGCATTTCGGCAAGCTCCGGCCGGTAGGCGTCGGCATCCATAACGCTGACAATTACGGCGACCGCAGCGAACAGGCCGACGATTAAAAAGATAAGAAAAACAAAAGCTTTGAGAATTCTTTTCATGTCATGCTTCCGAGAAGTCGGCATCAATATTCGGGTCAAACCCAAACCACTTCCACGTCTTTTTCATCTCCCCGCTCAAAGGCGCCTTCACGTCGATAACCCCCTTGCGCGGATGAGGAATTATGAGGCGGCGCGCATGAAGATGCAATCCCTTACCAAGCTCGTTTGCCGGAAAGCCCTCGGGCATCGGCTTGCCGTAAAGGGGGTCGCCCAGAAGCGGCGTCCCGATCATCTCCATATGAACGCGCAATTGGTGCGTCCGGCCCGTAATGGGCCACATCGCGACGAACGCCGCCTTGAATTCGGCACGGTCCATGTTCTGGTAAACGGTAATGGCGTTCTTGGCATCCTCCTCTTCGTCGTCGCCTTCCTTCGCAACAATCATTCTCTCGCCGCGTTTGACGAGCGCCGCCTCGATCCTCCCGCGTTCCGGCGAAGGCACGCCCAACGTGACGCCCCAGTAAATTTTCTGCGTTTCGCGGTGCCGGAAAGATTCCGTCAGCCTCGTCGCGGCAAAAGGCGTCCGCGCCACGAGCAAAACGCCGCTTGTATCCCTGTCGAGCCGGTGAACGAGCTTCGGCCTGCCGTGTTTTTCATGCGTAAGGGAAGCCAACATCTGGTCGATGCTGTTTCTAAGGCCCGTCCCGCCTTGAACGGCCAGACCGGCGGGTTTGTTCAAAACCAGCACGTCCGCGTCCTCGAACAAAATCAGTTTTTTGATATCGTTCGCGTCGCGCGCGGATTTCTTGAACTTTCCGCCCTTGTCGCTCTTTTCGTTCAGGGATTCCGTCACTTGCGGCGGAAGGCGTATCTCCTGCCCCGCCTCCAGCCGCGTTGCCGATTCGGCGCGCTTGCCGCCGACGCGAACCTGCCCCGTCCGCAAAAGTTTTTCCAACTGCCCGTGGCTGATGCCCGGAAAATGCCGTTTAAACCAGCGGTCCAGGCATCAG
>CAZQOE010000194.1:0-2916 GCA_964594935.1 uncultured Rhodospirillaceae bacterium
TGTAATCGATCGCCCCGCCCAAAGCTTTTTAAGGCTTTTTGCGTATCTTAAGCCGCGTCAACAATCTTGAGGTTGGCTGCCGAGGTCTTGCCCTTTTCGGTCGCCAATTCGTAGCTGAGCTTCTGGCCTTCGCGGAGATCGCGCAAACCGGCGCGTTCGACCGCGCTGATGTGAACGAAAACGTCAGCGCCGCCCGCGTCCGGCTGAATGAAGCCGTAACCCTTGGTGCCGTTGAACCACTTGACTGTACCTGTCGCCATAGTCTGTATCCTTTAGTCTAGCATTGGCCGGTATCACCACGACACCCGCGCCGAGTTCGCGCCAAAATTTTTGTTTTAGCTCCTTCGACAACCGGGAAACCATGGACCTTTTAAGGGGCGGACGGCGTCCGAGCGTTCGGAGGGTATCCAAACTCGTTGGCATAACTAGACAAGAAACCATAAAAAAGCAAGGAGGAAGTGGAATCCACCCCTTGTGCCATCTTAATCAAAACAGGGAGTTACTAGGCTTAAGCCTAGTCGTTTACCTTCACGTCGACGCGGTCGGCGTTGCCCGAAGCGGCGCCTGCGCCTTCCGCGTGGATGTCAACGCGGCTCTCGGCGATGCTCTTGGAGGCCAGATAATCGCGTACGGCCAAGGCCCTTGTCAGCGACAGGCGCTTCACGGCGCGAGGCGTCGACCCGGTGCCATCGGCGTAGGCAAACAACGAAATCCGCGCGGCGGGATTTTTTTGCAAGGCGGCGACAAGCTTGTCGAGCGCGACGAAATTCTTTTGATCAAGGACTTCCGACCCGTGCGCAAACAATATCGTTGAAACAGACGGATCGAGAACAAGGGGAACGTTCGTCATTTTCACGGCTTGTTCTGCCGGCGCTTCTTTCAAGCCGAAAGTCGAAAGCAATCGGTCTTTGACTGTCGGCGGCGGCACGGGCTTGACGTCCGCAGATAAACCTGGCGCGGTCGCTGGCGCTTGATCGCCCTTGACCTTGGCGGGCGCCGGAACGGGAGTCGGCGCAATCCCCGTCAACGATTTTGACGGTGTCGGGATTTCGACTTTTTCTTTCAGGACGCTTGGTTTCGGCGGAAGGGATGAGGAGACAGGCGCGAGAGGCGCCGAGCACGAAGCCGATGTTCCGCCGTTGCTTCCCTCGCAAGACCAGACCCACGGTCCTTCGCCGTTGACGTCGCCGGGAGTTCCCTTCTTGCAAAGGTTTTTGGTCGGCGCGGTTTTGACCGAAAGGCCGTTGGCGGTTCCGCACGCGCCGTCGACGGGCTTGATCGTGGCGCACGAAACTTTTTGCTTTCCTGCCCCGCATGTCCACTTCCACGGATTGCTGCCGCGAACGGTGCCGGCTTTTCCTTCTTCGCACAGAGCCGAAGTGGGTTTTTCTATGGCCGGTTGTCCCGCCGCCGCGCCGCAGACAGCCTTGACCGACTTGCCGGATTGCGCCGGCAATGCGGATTTACCCGCCTTCGAAGCCGCAGCCTTTGTCGGCGACGGGCCGCCAAGAGACAGCGTCTTGCAGGCTGACGTCGCGCCGTCGTTGTTCGTGCAGATCCATGTCCACGGCCCGTCGCCGTCGACGGCGCTTGCCGAACCGACGCGGCACAGGTTTTTCCGGGGAGCTTCATAGGCCATCGTTTCCGCCGCGACGCCGCAGAAGTCGTTGGCGTCCCGCGCCGCTTCCTCTTGGGGAGCCGGAGGCAAGGCGCTTTCCTGCGCTGCAGGTTGTTCTTCTGTCTCGGCGGCGACTTGAGGTGCCGGAGTTACGACTTCTTCTTTGTCGGGTTCGGAGGTGTCGAAAACTGAACCGAATAGTCTCGAGAAAAAGCCGGAGGATTCTTTTTCCTTGGGAGCGGATTCCTTGCTGTCGAGATGAAGCGTCACGGCGTCAGGTTCTTCGGCGCTGGCCACGATTGCCGGTGTGGCTTCGGCCTTCGGCTCTTCGGGCTCCTTGGCAATGACAGTTTCTTTTGCCTGCGGCGCAGCTGTCCCCGGAGGCGCGCAGGTATTGGCTACCCAGACGTCCTGTAACGTGCCGTCCGAGCAATTGCCGCGAGTCTCGCCGGAAATTTTTCCGACAAAGGTCGAAGGATAGCCCGCTTCGCCGCAGCTTTTCTCCCACTTTTGGACCGAAGCAGAACAGGAAGCTTGCGCCGCCGCAACGGGGCTTCCGTCAAGATTTTTGGGAGCTTGGCCGGGCTCGAAAGCTGTCCCGTATTTCTTCGCCACCAAGCCGGAAACATCCGCAACAGGGGTTGGCGCCGCGGAAGCTTGGGCTGGCGTTTGCGCCGGCGCGGCCTCGGGCATTTTCGGAGCTTGAACGATCGTCGGCGGCGTCGCCGACGTAATGCCGACTCGTTGCAAAACGGATCTCAATCCTTCCGACAACATCAGGCCGCTTGTCGACGGCAGCGACGGAGCCTTGGGAGCGTTCTTCGGATGAGCCGACAAAACGTCTTCCATCGTCAGGCTTCCCGGCGCGAGCGGCGCGTTGATGTGCGTATACGTCGAAGGTATTTCAGCCGGAACGGCTTCGTTGACGAAAGTCTCGACCGATGGAGCTTTCGTCTCGGCGAAAACGTCGCTGGCGATAAAGCCGAGAGCGAAGACAGAAACGGCCAACAGACTGCTGGCGTTAAGACGAGAGCGCAGGGACATGTGGCGACCGTAACCCATATAGAATCAGGAGGTTACATTTCTAAACCGCGATTGTATCAAAGGGAAGCCTTTTTGGTTAGGGGAAGATATTCTTGTTGTTTAAAGGCGCTTGGTAAATCCTTCCCTTGACTTGATCTTCCCTTTTGTTTTATCCCCACAACCTCGCTTGGCAGGCCCTTTTTTGGGGTTTGCCGCCGGTGAGCCCAGGTGGCGAAATTGGTAGACGCACTAGCTTCAGGTGCTAGCGGCCGCAA
>CAZQOE010000195.1:0-2915 GCA_964594935.1 uncultured Rhodospirillaceae bacterium
TTCTTAGTCCGAGGCGTCGTATTTGCCTCATTCTGAAAATTTTATGATATGAATCCACGAGATGTTGGAAATGCCGATTCGCGAGAATTCTATAGGGCGGGGTAAATTTTATGAGTTTTGTGTGGCTGCAGGCGGATATTCAAATTGTGGATTCGGACGCGATCATAAAAGAACAGGACAGAATAACGCCCAAGAGAACATATGAATTCAAGAAGCAAGCGGCCGAGATAATCGGCGTGTCGCGGAAAAATTTCGAAGGCTATGTCCTTCATCCCGTTTTTCCCATCTACGGAGGCGGGACAAGCGACGATTTGAACCTTGTTCTGATGAAGCCCGAAAAGAGCGAGAGCGTAAGCCGGTTTGTCACTAGGCAAGCTGCGCTTTTGGATGAGGGCGAAACGCGAACCATCAAACTTCCCGTTCCGGCGTTTCCCATGGTTTGGAATGCGGAAGACTTTATTCCCTTGGAGAAAGCCCAAGGCGGCAAATATGCGCTTCCCGTGACGATCACGAAACGCGGCGTCCCCAAATGGAAACGGGCGAATTCTTTAGAGGCCGCGCAAAAACCAAGCGTTCCCGTCTTTATCCTGTAAGAAAACGTCCGAATTTGTATTTTTATAAATTTACGCTATGTTCAAAAGGATAGTTGGAAGCTGATTCAATCATAACTGAACGCAAAATTGCTTGATATCATAAGGCGCGCAGATGAATTTTGAGATCAGGGAAATTTCGGTTAAGGCCGTTACGGCAAGAAAAGCCAAAAAAGAACGCCGCAAATTTTCGGGCGATGCGCGGGAAAATTTTAAAAGAGCCGCCGCCCAAATGCTTGGCCTTCGCAAGGGCGTTTTTTTCAACTATCAAATTCATCACATCATTCCCTTAGGGCTCGGTGGAACGAGCAATCCCGAAAATATTGTTTTAATTTTGGAGGAGACTCATGAGAAAATTCATAAATGCATCGATAAACAAATTCCCATTCTAAAGCCGGGGGAAGAGGCGACGATCAGGCTTCCTTTTCCCAAGTTTCCGATGGTCTGGGATCCCGAAAAAGTCGTCGGCACGGCCGTCGTTTCGGGTAAAGCTGCGTTGATGGCACAAAGGGAAAAATGGAATCCGTTGGGGCAGGATTGGCTTATGCCTCTGCGCCGCGAACTTTCAATCTATCCTCAGGTTGCCCGCGCAAAAGTGAAATACGGCGTTTTGGTTCTGTAAACAGCGGTTTATTACCGGCGCGGAAACAGCCTCGCGCCTTCCGGTGTCGGATCGGAGGGAATCTGCGTCCGAGCGTGAAGAGTTAAGGCCTCCTCGATAAGGCCGTCCATCAGTTCCGAAAAAAGAACGGGCTTATCCTTTGCGGCTTCCCACAAGAAATAACCGAAAGACCCCGGAATGGGATTGGCTTCGTTAAACCATATTTCTCCCGTTATTCCGTTGCACAGAAAATCAAGGCGCGGTGCTCCGCTTCCTTCGACGCGGTCAAAAACATCCTTGGCCCATTTGCGGATGTTGTTCTCGGTTTCTGCCGGAAGATCTGGATTGATCTCGCGCGTCAAGGAAAGCATGCCCTGGCTGATTTCTCCCGAATCTTTTTTCCCTGTTTTGGCCCCACCCATTTTGGCGCCGCCCTTAGTTCCTCCGCCAGTCATATATTTGGCTTTAAAATCGAGAAGCTCGGACGTCGTTTTGGGGCGTTCGATGGCCGATGTAACGATGCCGTCCTTCGTCCGGCGTACCGCAACATTATATTCGACAAGATTTTCGACGAAAGGCTCGAGAAGAGCAGTATGATCGTACCGAAAAATGCTTGTCGCAAGAACGTCCGATACTTCCCGCAAATTGTGAACTTTGGCGACGCCGATGCTGCTTCCTAAATTTGCGGGCTTGATGCAGCAAGGAAAAACGATGCCGGGAAGAAAGGGTTTTAACTCCTCGGGTGTCAGCAAATATCCTTCAGCAGGACGCGTAATTTTCCAGAACGGAAGAAGAGGAACATTTGTTCCGGCAAGCATCTGCTTGGTTGCCGCCTTGTCCATAAGGACGGTGGAGGCCAGAGGCCTCATGCCGGTGTAAGGGGTGTTGGCGACTTCTAAGAGCCCTTGAATGCGTCCATCCTCGCCGATCAAACCGTGAAAAGCCAAGAGCGCGACGTCGAATTCGATGGTTTGGCTTTTCTGCCAGAACGCGCGGGGTTGGGTGATCAAAGAAGGAGTCATGCGCGATGTCAGATCAAGCGCGACAGGGACCAGCTTGCCGAGGAGTTCTTTGCTTGGAATATAGGAATCGCGGTTTTCCAAAGCCTTGCCAGTTAACCACTCTCCGCTCATGGCGATATAAAGGGGGATAGCCTCGTACCGCTCGGGATCAAGAGCTTTTAAAACCTGTAGCCCCGTGATAATACTGACATCGTGTTCAGGCGAATGCCCGCCGAAAAGAACGAGAACCCTTAATTTTTTATTGGTCATAGAAAACATCCGAGGCTGAAAGCAGACAGTTAAAGGATAGAAGGCTCAGAGGAGAGAAGTCAATGTCATACGGGATCGCCTACAAAATTCCCATCTTGGACGAAACAACCAACGCTGGAAGCTATAAAAAAACGCCAATTGATTTGAACGATCCCCGGGCAGCTGAGCCTTTGGTAAAGCTTTCGGATTTTGGAATTTCGGGCGAGAGTTTCTATGCGAGGACCGACGGGGGCAACGCTCCATATAACGAAAAAATAGAAGGCGCAACGGAACATGTTTGGGCGCGAAAAACGATTGCCGAAAAGCTCGTGCGCGTAAACAATCTGTTGCACCCTATGGGCGTCGAGGTCTTTGTTTGGGATGCCTATCGACCCATCAAGTGTCAGGAAGGTCTTTGGGCCTTTTTTTCCAAAAAAGCGGCTGAGCAGTTGCCGACGGCGACGGAAGAGGAAA
>CAZQOE010000196.1:0-2846 GCA_964594935.1 uncultured Rhodospirillaceae bacterium
GTTGGTTTGATATCGCGCGGCCCGATGGGGGTCGAGGGGTTGACGATGACGGCGGGAAGCTTGTGCGTCTTGATAAGGCGCATCACTTCTTCTTCTGCGAGAAATTTCGATTGTTTGTAAACGCCGACCATATTGGAAAAAGAAACGGGCGAGTCTTCGGTCGCGGGCGTGCCGTCTTTGTGTAGCCCCAAGGTCGCGACAGAACTTGTGTAGACGACGCGTTCGATTCCGGCGTCTATCGCCGCCAACATGAGCGCGCGCGTGCCATCGACGTTGACGCGGTTCATGGCCTCGGCGTCCGGAACCCAAATGCGGTAATCCGCCGCGACGTGGAAGAGGTTGCGGCAGCCTTTTAACGCGTTTTTGTAGGTTTCGGGTTTTGTCAGGTCGCCTTCGATAATTTCGACATCGAGGCCTTCGAGATTCCGGCGGTCGTTGTTGGGGCGCGACAGGACGCGGAGTTTGTGGCCCTTGGATAGGAGCAGGCGAGCAACCGCTGCGCCTACAAATCCGGTGGCGCCTGTAAGAAAGGTTGTATCGGCCATTTTGCAAAACCCTAACTCTGGCGGGTAACTGCTTCGTCGCTCCGGTGCTCAAATCCTCGCGTACTAAGGGTGTACGCTCCGGTTTTGCGCTCCGTGGGCTCCTAGCATTTCCCTCGCCAGAGCGGGTTTTGCAGGAGACCAAACAACTTATAAACCCAGAATATTACTGGATTAACACCTTGTTAAAGGCTTTTACACTTCTTTTTAAGGATAGCTCGCTAGGACTAGGGAAAAGAAAGGGATAAGTCCTATGCCAGTTCAGAAAGCCACTACGCTCCTTGATCGCACGTTCGACGAAGGCCTCGCCCTGACGCAAGAGGTGCGCAACTACATTGCGTACCACGAACAGGCCGACCGCCGCGAATTCGAACTCTCGCGCTGCCTGCACGTCGGGTATCACCATACCCGCGTTTCGGCACGCCTTATCCAAGTCATGACGTGGTTGCTCGCGATGAAGGCTTTGCTTTCGGGCGAGATTTCTCCGGAACAATTCAACGCGCCCCAATACGCGCTGACCGAAAGCGAAGAATGCTCCAGCGACAAGGGCGAGGACGACGCCGAGATGCCCGTCGGCTTGCGCGACCTTATGACGCGCAGCCATGCTTTGTATTCGCGCATTCTGCGCCTTGACGCGATGGTGAAGGCTAAACTCGCCGCTGGCGAAGTCCCGAATTTTGCTATGATGTCGGGGCCGGCCATCATTCCTTTGGAATGAGATCTATTAAGCAGAATGGGTGCTTATTTATTAGGCGAAAGTAAAGCCGAGCTTGTAGTATTTTACAGTTTTTTATAGATTGCTTGGTACTATATGAGGGAAGATATTTTTTAGCGGAGGAGAATTATGGCGGGAGGATTTTTGGATGGCGAACTTGTGGGCGACGAAATCGAGAAAAAGAACAAGCCCCGCCTTAACATAGATATGGACACCAATCAGATTCTTGATGTTCTTTCCGATCGGAATCTGCGTGACCTTCTTTCTGGGCGGAATCGTATTTATAAAGAGATTTTGGTCGGCATTTCAAAAGCTACCGTCGAGATTGATCCGTGTTCAAGACCCGTGGATGTCGGGTCAATGGGTAAACTTGATTTTATGTCCCTTATTATTATTGATCGCTTGGGACTTTACGGAGCGAAGATATCCGCTTTGCATTGCATTTGCGGCAAAGATTTTGAAAAAACCGCTGCAGTTCTTCGCGGCTGGTCAATTAAAGTCGTATCCGGAAAAGATCTTCTTGAAAACGTGGAGACTGTTCTAAAAGGCGGTCATTCAAAGTTGGATGTGGATGACATCGTTCGCAAGGTTCAGGATAAAACCGCAGGTTATAAGACGATCGTTCCGAATACTGTTGGCAAAATTTCGACGGCTTCTATGAAATCGTCTCTGAAATCCTGATAACCCATTCTTGGAAATTTAAAGCATAAACTGTTCGCGGATCATCCGTTCGCCTAAATGCTGGTCGGGGTCGAACAGGAGTGTAATTTTTTGAGTTCGATCCAGCCATATCTTCGCCTTAGCCGCATTTGGGAACTCGGAGTTTCCGGCCTCGATTTTCGCGGGACGTTTGGGCGCTTCCAATACCTCGATTTCGGTAACGGCGTCTTGAGGCAGAACCGCAAATGACCATGCGGATGGGCGGTGGCCGTTGATGCCTGTCATAATAAGAGTGTTCGCATTAAGCGGCATAATCGGCCCCTTGCAGGAACGGTTGTAGGCCGTGCTGCCCGTTGGCGTTGAAACCAGAACGCCGTCGCCGGTGTATTTGGCAATACGCTCGATTCCGTCAACCGAGATGCGCAGGCGAACCGCCTGCAGCGTTTGGCGCATAATCGTCACTTCATTGATCGCGATGGCCGAGACGCTGGAGCCGTCCGTC
The DNA here is from genome assembly GCA_964594935.1 of uncultured Rhodospirillaceae bacterium. GTDB lineage: Bacteria > Pseudomonadota > Alphaproteobacteria > UBA9219 > UBA9219 > CAIXLI01. Next base: position 2,420 of record CAZQOE010000196.1, read on the forward strand.
ATTTTGGCTTCGAGGCGCAGAGGATTCAGGATGACCTTTTGCGCGCGCTTAAGAAGTTCCGTCAGATCGTTTTTCTCGTCGAAATCGTTGCACAAAAAGCCGACGGAATCCGTCCGGCGAATGGCGAAGACGGGCTTGCCCAGCTTGAGCGACTCGTAAAGTACGCCGAGCGTATGGCCGTCACCCCCGAGCGCGACGAGATAGTCGGCTTCGCTTTCGGTCGATTGGCCGTAACGCTTCGTCAGTTCGGCAAAGGATTTTTGGGCGAGAGCGGTGTGGCTGGCGGAAAAAAATATTTTCATAAATGTTTTTCTTATGGTTCGAGGGGTTAAAGGCCTTTTGAAAGGAAAGAACCTTTCAAAAAAGTACTAATCGTTAATAATAATTCCGTCGCGAACTACGCGAATAAGGCTGGTTCTCGTAATGG
>CAZQOE010000197.1:0-2806 GCA_964594935.1 uncultured Rhodospirillaceae bacterium
AATCGGGCATCCCGATAACGAGACGATCCGAATTGTAAAGCGAAGGCACTTTGCCAAGTGTTTTAAGCGCCGATTTAGGTGATATTTTCGCGTTCGGATTGCTAACGACGGGGAGTAGCTCGGGTGTTAAGTCGAGGAGTCCAAGCCGAAGCCAATCTTCGGGCGTTGCGCCTAAACGCACCGGCTCTTGCTTTTCATTGTTAGCGGCGATAAAATCAGCCTCAGAAAACGAGCTTCCAGCGACGTTTTCCTGAACACCGCGCGCAACCGCGGTGTTCTTCATTCTGGGCTGCCGCTTTCTGTTTGCGCGTCGGTATGTGGCGTATAACGTTCGAGGCTTGCAACCCACTTTTCGGCGTCCGCCCGTGCGATCCTTGAGGCGCGGCCAATCTTGATTAACGGAATGCGGCCCGCGTTTATTTCGCGATAAAGGCCGGAATGCGAAATGCCGTATACTTTTTCACAGTATGGAAGAGGCATTAATTCCGGTGTCACTTCGGGCAGTTGTTTTTTCTCTTTTTTGGGTGGTTTTTTCTCTGGCTGGCTTGGCATTTTTTGCTCCCTGTTGTGCGCGAAGGTTTCGCGACATTTCTGGAGCATTTTAAGACTGCGAAAACGGCCATAAAGAAAAAGAGTCTGGAGTTTTGAGATTTATTTTCTGCGCAAAACTCCAGAAAATTTTTTCAGATACTTTTTGATCTGGTTTTCTGCACTAGCGTTATTAAAGCCTAAGGTATTAAAAATTTGGGACAGCATTTCGTAAGCGTCGCCCCCTTTCTTACCGCGATGCGGCGTTGGTTCCTTGCCTGTTAGGTCTTTATAAGCGGACATGGTTTCTTCTGTAATTTCAGGGGGCGCAAGTTTCTTTTGCTTGTTTGTTTCCTCAACCCTTCGCATATCGCGGCTTTCGTCAGCCGCCGTGATAAGTTCGCCAAGCGCAGCGGGCAGTCGGTCTAAGGCATCGCCTTGCGGGATGTTTTGGTCTTCGTTTATCGGCCAACACCAGCAAAGATCAAGCCAAGCCTCGCCGTTTAAGTTGTCCAACCGTTTTTTTAATTTTGAAGCATCTCTTTTTAAATCCGAGAGAGCTTCTTTTCTCTTTTTGGGTGTTAAAGGTCTGCCTCGCGGTGTGTCCTTGATCCCGTTTATGACCGCCGCCTCAATAATAGAGTTTGCGTGCCGTTTTAGTGTGCTCAACAGGGTATCGGGCGCGCAAAAGTTCCGAAGGATTTCTATTATTTTGTCTTCTTTAATTTTTTTATCAGTCATTTATTTTTGCCCCTGCGCGCGTTTCTTTTGTCTAGATGATATTGACACAACGGAGTCCGGATCGGGCAAGCCTAACGTCGGAAAATTCTTTCGGAATGTTTCGGCAATATAGTTGGGCGCCAAAGTCGTGTAATGTCTTTCCGTTATTCGCGTGTCTTTGTGTCCTAGCTGCGCGCCTATCACTTTCATAGGGACGCCTTTCATGGCTAGAAGGCTTCCGTATGTGTGCCTAAGTACGTGAAACGATATAGCGGGCGTAATCTTAGCGGCAAGGCAAGCTTCCGCCATAGGGCGGCTTTGATGCGATTTTCCCCAAGCGCTCCCATCGGCACGGGTAAAAATAAGGTCTTTGGTTGTCTTTCCTATAACAGCCCGGTCAAAAAACTGCTTTCCTTCGTCGTTTAAATAAACATCGCGAGGGTCGCCGCTTTTACTGAATCGCACGGTCACATATCCAACGGCAGGGTTATAGTCCCCTGCCGCAAGGCGACTTAGTTCGCCGTAGCGGCAACCTGTAAGCAAAGCCCCCTGCACTATGTTTCGCAGGTCGTGCGTGCAAGCGTTTACCAGACGAAGGCTTTCGGCCTCATTTAGCCAACGAATTTTAGGCTTATCGACCTTTTGGAAAGGTTCTACCCTGCGCCATGCCGTATCGCCGCTGGGGGCCTTGCCTTCCTCCCATGCGAATTTCAGGGCGGCCTTGAGCACGGACAAAATACGGTTTGCGGTGGCCTTCCTCCGCCGTATGGCCTCATCGTCATTTTCTTCCATTTTGCGTGTGTTGCGCTTTTCGGCGGTTTTGGAAGTGCGAAGGCGGGCGGGCGCAGAAGCAAGATTTTGCTGCCACGCTCTAATCTTATTTGTACTAAGCCTATCTAGCCGGATTGTTCCAAGCTCTGGCAAGATGTGGGCGTTGATTATAGCATTGGCAACACTAAGCCCCTTAACCCCCCTCTTTGCTATAAAATGAGGCAGGTAGTCCCGCATAGCGTCGGCAACGGTATAGGGGCCGTTCTGGACTTCTTCCAGTCCTGCCTCTATACGGCCAGCTTTTGCGTTCCATGCGCGCGCCGCTTCTTGGGCTTGGCTGTATGTAAGTGTCTTTATGCCGTCGGCATCTTGAAAATCATCGGCTAAGCCGAGTTTGTTTTCCTCATATTTTTTTTCCTCTGTGAACCGCCGTACAATCCAAGATCCGCCGTTGCCCCTCTTGCGGTAGCCCAAATGTAAACCCTTATCCAGCGATCGCCAGTAAGGCTTGCCGCGCACCTTAAGCGCCCGTCGTCCGTTGCGGGTTTCCAAGTTTGTATCCCTAACGCGCCGCGCCATCTTCCCCCCTATTTCTAGGTAAAATGTTTTTGCCTAACTTTTGCCTAATATACAGGTAGGAACGGACACAAACAAGGACAAACAACTAATGCCCGTGTTTATTGAATTTCAAATACATGGCTTGTTTCTGGCTGTGCCTAAAAGAGCCATTATTTACCCTTTCACGGTAGTAACACGGGTTCGAATCCCGTAGGGGACGCCAATTAAA
>CAZQOE010000198.1:0-1327 GCA_964594935.1 uncultured Rhodospirillaceae bacterium
AACCCGTGTTCTCACCGTGAGAGGGTGGTGTCCTAGGCCTCTAGACGAAGGGGACTCATAGCATTCAGCGTCTTTCACATGAGGCCAGGCTGATGCGAAGACTATTTCTCAATTGTCATTTTACGTAAAAGCCGCTCTTCTTTCTTATTTTTTGCGGAATTTGTCCAGACTAATCACCTCGCCGCGAGGTTCTTTCTTTTCCGCGTTCCCGTCTTGTTCCGCCTCTCCGGCGTTCGCAGCGGAAGGTTCCTTGCCCCCGATGCCCTCTCCGACCGCCCCTACTTCCGGCGCGTTCTGGAACTGCAAAGCAAAATTGACCGAAGGGTCCGCAAACGTCGTGATGGCATCGATGGGAACGACCAGATTTTCCTTCACGTTGTTGAAGCTAAGCATGACGTGGATGCTGTCGTCTTCGAGCTTAAGGCCGAAAAACTGGTACTGCAAAACGATCGTCATTTCGTCGGGATATTGCTTGCGCAGATAGTCTGGAACGGCGACGCCCGGGAATTTCGTCAAAAACGTGATGTAAAAATGATGATCGCCCGGCAATCCGTCGCGCGCGACCGTTTCCATGGTTTCGCGCACCACGTCGCGCAACGCGGCTTCGATCATCAAGTCGTAACGGAGTATATCTTCGCTCATTTTTCCCAAACGCAAATTATTCGAGGTGACTTTTTTTGATAGCAAGCCTTCGGGGCTCTGTATAGGGTCTTAAAAATTTTATCTTTGATGCTCTAATATGTCCATAAGGGCATGCTGAAGGCCCTGAGGATTTGCGACGACGTCGAACGGCGAAATATCGCCCCCTGTTCCATGTACCAAAACCGTTCCATATCCAAAAAGGCGCCCCATGATGGTCTGGTCGAAATTCACTCCCGTGACGCGATTGATCATGATTTCAAACGTCGCGCGCGAAATAAAACCGTACTTGGCGATAAGCCTTTTGTTGGTGACGGCAAGTTCCGTCGATGACTGGCGGACAAGCGCGCCAAGCACGAGAACCAAGCCCACAAAAGAGAAAAGCGTCGCGGCGCCCGCAAGCGCGCGGCCTGTGATGGATACAAATTTTTCCGCTACGACATGTCCAACGATGTCGTAGCTATAATAACCGGCGAGCCCCCCGACAATGGTCAACAGCACGCCCGGGACGAAAATAACCCAATGCAGATGCGCGATGTGAAGAACGCGTTCTTCGGGAAGCAGCGATTTCGTTAAGTAGGACATGGTAACCCCTGACGTTTACTCGTGCGCCGCAAGAAACTTTTCTGCCTCGATTGCCGCCATGCACCCCATCCCTGCAGCAGTAATGGCCTGGCGATAGTGTTTG
>CAZQOE010000198.1:1337-2798 GCA_964594935.1 uncultured Rhodospirillaceae bacterium
TTTGTGACGATATAGCCATCATTGTCGGTCTGAAGCTGTCCTTCAAATATTTTTGTCGCCGGAGAATGGCCGATGGCGATAAAGACGCCCGCCACGGGAAGGATGCGCGAAGCACCCGTCTTGACGTTTTTAAGCTTCACGCCGGTTACAGAAAGGGTGGGCTGATCTTCGCCGATGATTTCGTCGACCACGCTGTCCCATGCGATGTCGATTTTCGGATTTTTCGAAACGCGGTCATGCATGATTTTCTCGCCGCGAAACGCGTCGCGCCGATGGATGATCGTGACCTTGCTGGCGAAACGCGTCAGATATTCGGCTTCCTCCAGCGCGGCGTTGCCGCCGCCCACGACGCAGATTTCCTTGCCGCGAAAGAAAAAGCCGTCGCATGTCGCGCAGCCCGAAACGCCGAAGCCTCTGAATTTCGTCTCGCTCGGAATCCCAAGCCAACGCGCCTGCGCGCCCGTCGCCACGATAACCGTATCTGCCACAAAGGTGTCGCCCGACTCCGCCTTGCAAACGAAGGGGCGCTTGCTGAAATCGACCTGAGTAATAATATCGGAAACAATCGTCGTTCCGACACGCGCGGCCTGGGCCGCCATTTGCTCGACCAACTGCGACCCCAGAACAGGTTCGGCAAAACCCGGATAGTTTTCAATTTCGGACGTAATCGTCAACTGCCCGCCCGGCTGCATGCCCTGAACCAGAATGGGCTTTAAATTCGCGCGCGCCGTATAAATGGCCGCCGTGTAACCTGCAGGGCCTGCGCCGATAATAAGGGTTTTTGTGGTGTGCGTGGTGGGCATTTATCTTACCTAGTGTGTTCCTAAAGAGCCTGAAAAGCTATCATTTTGCTTATCTAACTTAGCAAGCCGTTTTGCCACAGCAAGGCAAAAAAGCCTGTTTTGGACTATGAAAATAAAGAAAAAATACTGTTTTTTCGCAATTTCAGATGCTAGAAAGCACCACGTTTTGCCTTTCCCCTGTACATGTGGTGTTTTTGATTATGGCTGAACCCGAAACCTCGTTGATGAACCGCCTTGTTTCTTTGTCCAAAAGGCGGGGGTTTATATATCCGGCTTCCGAAATTTACGGCGGTTTGAACGGTTTCTGGGACTTCGGCCCCTTGGGCGTCCAGCTGAAAAACAACCTGCGCGATGCGTGGTGGCGCAGCATGGTCGAATGTCCTCCGATGGGCCCCGACAACGAACCCCTTTCCATCGTCGGCATCGACACGACCATTATCCAACATCCCAAAACGTGGGAAGCCTCGGGACATGTCAGCGGATTTGCCGACCTGATGGTCGATTGCCATGAGACGAAACTTCGGTATCGCGCCGATCATATTACGTGCATCGAGGTTTCTTACGAGAAAAACGGGCAAAAGAAGTCTCTCGGCGGCTGGCTAAGCGCACTCGAAGGCGACGAAGCCGAAGCCAACATCAAGAAGAAGGCCAAGAAGCT
>CAZQOE010000199.1:0-2780 GCA_964594935.1 uncultured Rhodospirillaceae bacterium
TATCGCGCCGTATTGGACAAAAAATCTTCGCCTAAAGAAGCTTTGTCAAAATTGAAAAAGCTCACGGCCAAAGTGCCATATATAAATGGGTTTTATTACGGCAAGGAAGGGCTGAGTTGGGTTAAGTAGCATCCGGCCTTAAACTATACCCTTCGCCGCGCACCGTAATCAGATAACGCGGGTTTTTGGCGTCGGTTTCGATTTTGCGGCGAAGACGCGTCACCTGCACGTCAATGGTGCGGTCATTGATCTCCTGCCCGGCGGCGCTGCGTTCAACAAGCGTTTCGCGGCTTAAAACCTGCCCTTGCGCGTCGGCCAATGCGCGCATCAGGGCCGCTTCCATACCCGTCAACACGACGATTTCCTTATCCGATTTAAGCTCATTACGCTCGGGGTCGTAGGTCCAAGCGCCAAGGCTGATTTCAGCTTTTGCCGCGGCTTTGGGCTTCGGCGCGCGGCGCAGAATGGCGTTGATGCGCAACAACAACTCGCGCGGTTCAAACGGCTTCATCAGATAATCGTCGGCTCCCGCCTCAAGCCCTTCAATGCGGTCTTCGGTTTCGCCTTTGGCCGTCAACAAAAGAACAGGCAACGGACGAGCCGAGGCATCGGCCTCGCGTAAAGCGCGCGTAAAGTCAAACCCGCTTTCGCCCGGCATCATAACGTCCAGAACCATAAGATCGAAGGCAAGGCTTTTAAGTTTCGCTCGGGCATCCGCCGCGTTCTTCGCAGTCGCCACGACGAATCCCTGTTCGCTTAAATAACGCCCCAAAAGGCCGCGCAACAGCGTGTCGTCATCGACAACAAGGATATGCGGTGCGAGAGAAAGGGACAAAGGAAACCGCCGTTCGTATTTTGCCTACCGCCTCAATTATCCGGGAATTACCACAGACAAAGGAATGAAGGAAATTCTTAAGCTCCCCACTCTGATCGGATCCCGCTTTTCAGCCGCAAGCAGGTTTGCCGCCACCGAGAAATCGCTAATGTTGTCGAAATCCTTATTTTTGTCCGCAAAAAGGACAATGGCTTCTCTGTTCGCGTCTTTTTGGCTGCCCTGCGTATAAAGAGCATACCTGTAGGGGACTTTGTAATTTATCGTTCTATCAACTTGATTTTGGAACGCGGTTGGATTCTCCGCTTTTCCGTCTTCCGAAATAAAAATGCTTCCGCGAATAGCCATAATTTTTCTCCCAATAATGAATATGGACGCCTCTAATTCCTTGGATATCCTGCATATTCCTTCTTATCGAGTCAACATGAAACGACGGTTGAAGAAAAGGCTTTCTATCCTAGTTCTTTCTCTCGACGACAAACCTCGCGACGTCTTCAAGATGCTTCGCGCGGCCATCGAAAACCGACAAATGCCGGATGGCCTGTTCCGATAATAGCGTCGCTTGGGCGCGCGCGCGTTCCGCCCCTAAAATCGTGACGAACGTCGCCTTGCCTGCCTTGGCGTCGCGGCCCACGGATTTGCCGGTTTCGGCTTCCGTGCCTTCGGCGTCGAGCAAATCGTCAATAATCTGGAACGCCAAGCCCAAATCATGCGCGTAGGCGCGAAGCGCATTGCTGTGCTGGGTCGAGGCCTTGCCTAAAATGGCGCCGGCTTCGGTCGAAACGGCAATCAGTTCGCCCGTCTTCATGCGTTGCAGGCGCGTGATGGCGCCGATGTCGAGCTCGGTGGTTTCGGCGATCAGGTCGAGCATCTGCCCGCCGACCATGCCTTGCATGCCCGACGCTTTCGCAACGGCTGAAACAAGGCGGCAGCGCACCGCGGGATCTTCGTGCGTGCGCGGGTCGGAAAGAATCTCGAACGCGACCGTCAGCAACGCATCGCCCGCAAGGATGGCCGTCGCTTCGTCGAATTTCTTATGAACTGTCGGGCTGCCGCGCCGCAGATCGGAATTGTCCATCGCGGGCAGATCGTCATGCACCAGCGAATAGCAGTGAATACATTCGATGGCAGAGGCCGCGCGCAAAGCGCATTCGTCGCTGACGCCGAAGATGCGCGCCGAGCTCATGACCAAAAAGGGGCGCAGGCGCTTGCCGCCGTTAAGCGTCGCATAGCGCATGGCCGCGAACAGTTTGTTTTCCGCAAATTCGGATTCCGGCAAAAGGCGTTCGAGCGCGCGAGCGACCGCGGTAGCGGCCTCGGACATCGCGGAAGCAAGGTTGGGGCTGACTGAGGGCATGGGAAAAAGGGGTTGGGGTTTAAGGATTGAAGGGTTTGGACGAAACGACGCCGTCGGCGCTGACGGTTATCTGCTCAATCTTGGCCTGAGCCTCGCGCAGTTTCGATTCGCAATGTTTCTTCAGTAAAGCTCCGCGCTCGTACGCCTTGATCGCGTCGTCGAGCTTCGCTTTTCCGTCTTCGAGTTGCTTGACCAGCTTTTCAAGCTCGGCCAAAGCCTCCTCGAATCCTAGGGCGGCAATGTCTGCCGGAATGGGGGACGTTGTTTCCTTCATGGGCGGGCACTTTAGAATTTCGGGCCAATTTGTGCAAGAGAAGAACCGCGCTTGACTCCTCTCTAGGCATTAAGAATACTCATTATTATTCAAGGTTCCGTCCCACATAAGGAGCTGCAATGACCAATTTTACATATTCTCAAGCCGCTCTTGACCGCCTCCAGAAATCCGATATCGACATTTTTAACGCCCTGATGGGCGAGGAAACCCGCCAAAGCGAAGGCATCGAGCTCATCCCCTCCGAGAATTACTGTTTCCCTGAAGTTTACGCCTTGCTCGGCTCCGTCTTTAACAACAAGTATTCAGAAGGCTATCCG
>CAZQOE010000200.1:0-2677 GCA_964594935.1 uncultured Rhodospirillaceae bacterium
TGCGTCGGCGTCTGCGATCAGGGGCCGGCCATTCTTGTGAACGAGCAAATCTTCACGCAAGCCACTCCGGAGAAGGTCCATGATATTATCCAAGCTTGTGAACGGATTTACGAAAACACCCCCGATTCAGCCAAAAAAGGGCATCACGATGACCATACGAAATAACATCACCTTTGCGACAATTCGTCCGCAGGCGGGAATGACGGTGGCCTTGGGCAAAGGCCGCGCCAACGTTATCGAAGAAATCACGCGTTCCGGCCTCAAAGGCCGTGGCGGCGCAGGCTTTTTGACGGGCCTGAAGTGGAAGTTTGCGGCGGAAGACCCGGGAAAAAACAAAGTCATCATCTGCAACGCGGACGAAGGCGAACCCGGAACGTTCAAAGACCGCGTCATTTTGTCCGAATGGGCGGATCTTGTGTTCGAGGGAATGACGATTGCGGGCTACGCGGTCGGAGCGTCGCTCGGCGTCGTGTATCTGCGCGGCGAATACGCCTACCTACGGCAACCGTTGGAGGAAAAACTGGAAGCGCGGCGGCGGGCAGGGCTGCTTGGGGCCGACATTCAGGGAAAAACGGGCTTCAATTTTGATATTCACATCCACATGGGCAGCGGCGCCTACGTCTGCGGCGAGGAATCGGCGTTGATCGAATCTCTCGAAGGCAAACGCGGCGAGCCGCGCAACAGGCCTCCGTTCCCCGTCTCAAGGGGGCTTTATGGTTCTCCGACTGTTGTCAACAACGTTGAAACGCTGGCATGGGCGACGGCCATTTTTGCGCTGGGAGCAGATTGGTTCAAGCATGTCGGAACCGAAAAATCGGCAGGCTTTAAACTTTTAAGCATCTCCGGCGACGTTTCGCGGCCCGGCGTTTATGAATTCCCGATGGGAACGAAGATCGCCGACATCATGGCGGCCGCCGGCGCGGAAAACACAAAAGCGGCGGTCGTGGGCGGCGCTTCGGGCATTCTGGTTCCGGCCAAGGACTTCAACCGCGCCATCTGCTTCGAAGACGTTTCGACGGGCGGCTCCATCATCGTTTTCAACGAAAGCCGCGATCTCCTCGCCCTTGTTGAAAACTTTCAGGAGTTTTTCTCCGACGAATCCTGCGGCCAATGCCATATTTGCCGCAAAGGAAACGAACAGCTGCTGAAGGGCATACGAAAGCTCAAAGAAGGCCTTTGCACGACGAAGGAACTGCAAGAGCTCTGCTCTTTGGGCGCAAGCATGCAAGCGGCGTCGAAGTGCGGTCTGGGCCAGTCGAGCCCCAACATGTTCCTCTCCGTCATCAAGCATTTTAAAGGCGAGGTCATGGGCCGTCCCCAACCCGAACAATCCGTTGCCAGCAAGAGGAAAGCGTCATGAACGACACCAGCACAAAGACGGACGCCAAAATGGTTGATATCGTCATTGACGATAAAAAAATCTCCGTTCCTTCGGGCACGACGCTTTTGGCCGCCGCAAGGCAAAACGGCATTCGCATCCCGACGCTTTGCTATCACGACGACCTGACCCCCGCCGGCGGCTGCCGCCTCTGTGTCGTCGAAATCGAAGGCCAGCGTGCCTTGACGGCGTCCTGCGCTTTCCCGATAACCGCGCCCGTCAACGTCAAAACGACGTCTGAAAAAATCCGGCAATCCCGCCGCCACACGATCGAGCTTTTGCTCTCGGAACATTGCGGCGATTGCTACGCCTGCAACCGCAACGGCAATTGCGAGCTGCAGACGATGGCCAAAGAATGCGGCATTACGTCCTTCAAGTTCGGGCATCCGACCAAAAAGGCGCACGCCATCGACTCGTCTAGTTTCTCGATCATCCGCGATATGGACAAGTGCATCAAGTGCACGCGCTGCGTCCGCACCTGTAAGGAATTGCAGGACATCGGCGTGTTCGAAGCGGTAGGCCGCGGCGATTTGCGGACGATCGGGACGTACATGGACAAACCCATGGCCGAAGTCGGCTGTATCAATTGCGGCCAATGCGTTAACCGCTGCCCGACGGGCGCCTTGCGCGAACGCGACGCGACGGACGACGTTTGGGCCGCGATACAAGATCCGACGAAACACGTCGTCATTCAAACGGCCCCCGCGCCCCGCGCGGCGATAGGCGAAGAATTCGGGCTCAAGCCTGGCAACGCCATGACGTGGCAGATGAACACGGCCTTCCGGCGCTGCGGGTTCGACAAGGTATTCGATACGAACTTCACGGCGGACCTCACAATTCTTGAAGAGGGCACGGAACTCATTCTGCGCCTTTACAAAAATCTGGTCGAGAAGAACAACGCGATGCCCTTGCCGCAGTTTACGTCATGCTGCCCGGGCTGGGTGAAGTCCTTCGAACACTCCCACCCCCACATGCTCAACCATCTGTCGACGGCCAAAAGCCCGCAACAGATGTTCGGCGCCGTCATCAAGACGTATTACGCGAAGCTCCACAACATCGACCCCGCCAATATCGTGTCGGTGTCGCTCATGCCCTGTTCGGCCAAAAAGTTTGAGTGCAACCGGCCCGAGTTCAAGGACAGCGGCCTGAAGGACGTCGATTACGTGCTGACGACGCGCGAAGCCGCCAAGATGATCAAGCAAGCAGGCATCGACCTTCCGAATCTGCCGAAATCCGACTTCGATGATCCGTTCGGAACGGCGTCGGGCTCTGGCGTCATCTTCGGCGCGACGGGCGGCG
>CAZQOE010000201.1:0-2650 GCA_964594935.1 uncultured Rhodospirillaceae bacterium
GGGTTGTCCATCAGCACGTACGCGTGCAGCACGACGCAGCAGCGCTCGACCACCGCGGACAGCAACTCGACGAAATGCTCCCTGGCGCGGTCGGTCTCGAAAATCTCCCGCCGCCCCATCCCCCGCGCCGTGATGTGGTACCACCTGTCCTGAGTGCCACCGAAGGACCCTCCCGCGAAATGATGCCTCAGTTGCCTAGCCATGCCGGTAGCGTGCCAAAGCCGCCTCCGCATCTCAACCGCTTTTGTCTAATGTCAACCCTTTCCGCTATGCTGGTCATGTGTCCATTCAAATCGTAAACAGGATAAACCACAGAGGGCGCAGAGCACACGGAGTTGGAGATAAGCCCGCCGCCCACTGGAGAGGGCAAAGACAGATTGACCGCTTTTAAACCGCTAACCCCGCGGATGTACGCGCATGGGCTGGATTTATTCGCGGAATTCGCGACATTCACGGACAGAAACTTGGAGTTGTGGACGAGGGTGCGCGGGTTGGGCTACTGTTTTGCTTTGTCCACTTGTCGGGTCATGGGGTCCCACTCGTCCCAAGCATCCAATGTTTTCTCGTGCTTGATCAGGAATGCCTGCAATTCCTTCGGCTGTGCCGTCAGGAGGACCCCATCGTCTACCTTCTCGTGCTTGATGGCATCGGGATGTTCTTGGAGGAAATTCTTGATCCAGTCCGGTTTCAAGACCGCCATCTGAAGAATGTTCTCCTGTTGCCGGACGCGCATGAAAGTGTGGACCGGCATTAAATGGCATTTGTAGAAGTCGTTCTGCTGCAGATCGGGGTCGGCTGGGTAAAGATCGAGGAACCGACGATCCCCGACCTTGAGAAGATGGACAGCGAACTCTCCCTTCTTCCCTTTTTCGTCGAGACACAGAAGCTTGTAGGCGTTTTCGCCGCTCTTCGTAAATGTCCATGTTTTCTTGCCGTCGCTATCAGCCCAGTCGCCAACAAGCGATGGATCGAAAATGAGGTCCTGGTCCGTGTAGAGCGGGTGTACGGATGGAGTGCAGCCCGCCAGGAGAAATGAAAGTCCGAGTAAAACGATCGCCTTCGCCTTCTTCATGTCTTGTCCTTTTTCTTGCTGCCCAACGACGCCCTCCATGCACGGTATCCCGTTGCATGAGAGGGCTGGTTATGCGCTTTCATCAGTCATAGTAAAAGATGGCGTTATGAAACCCATTGGTGATACCGGTGACAATCAATTCTAAAGAGCCAGATCCGCCCTCAACGATCTCGTGACCCTTGCTGTCCCTTCCGACAATCTGTTCTGGATAAAACTGATCGATCACCAGAAACCGAGTGTTCCGGTATTCCGCCTTCTGTAGAGTCGCGTGCGAATAAACGTCAGGGGAGATGACTTTGGCAACAACCTTCTTGTCTTCTTGGGTGAGCGCAGAAGATGTTGCGACGCTTTCAAGAAACGTCGCCTTGGGGAGCGGCTTGATTTCGCATATCAGTCGGCTCTCATTTTTGCCTCCATTACACCACCATTTAACATTCAAAGACTCAGCATCCGCAGAAACCGTATCTTCCCTGGGAGAGCATCCGCCCAAGGTCATCAGCATCACGGCTATTAATGCAGATCGTCTCATTTCATTTCTGTCCGCATATTCGTTCTCCTTGTTTTTCCCAACGTCAGCGGCTAGCCGCCACCTGAGCCGAAGGCGAATGGTGGTTGGCTAAGCCGCCGGGTTGGGAATAATCTCTCTCTCTTCGTCAGGATTTGGTCACGCATCGGGGCAGTGCTAATCAGGAACTCAGGAAATCAGGAAGGGAATCCCACGATCCCATGTTTGAAAAGTCTCCGTGACTGCCGAATCCTAGGGTTTCCTGTTTTTCTGTTTTCCAGATTTCTCCTATCAGTCATTTTCTTCTCGGTCCCAACAGTTTGGTTAGGCCCAACTTAACCGTGAAAAGCCTAACTCATATTAGCACCATAAAGCAATAGCGATAGTTCTTCGACGGGTTCTTAAAACCTAGTTATATTCGTTCAGATAGAATGAGATATGAGCTCGACGATCGCAGGAATATGGGCGCAGGACAGGAACGGGTGAGGCGCTTGAGTTGCGCATAACAAAAGATTAGGCGCAACCGGAAAAAGACAAACCGGCCGCTCGCGGGGTGCACGGGCAAGAGCATTTCAAAGGAATGCGCGATATTCGCGGTCAGAAACTTGAAGAAAGCCGTCTCCCTCTACGATGTCTAGAGCCCGTCTGTAAGACTTTGGGCCAATAGGGGAACGTTTGTCGCTTTTGTGAAAAAGCCCGTATTTACAGGCTTCCGCGCGTCGCTGCTTAAAAAATTATGTTATCCTTGCCTAACTTTTTGATTGACTTCCAGGTCGGGTTGAATCACATTAAACGATGTGAGATAAGTCTTAACTTTTCTTGGCTGACAGGTTCAACAGAAACTGAGGTGCTGTTATGAATACACAAACTCAGAAATACCCTGAACCTCTTCCGGAACGGCGCCTCCGATCTCGCTCACGCCCCGACTATTCCGACCGGCGCGCCACCCCGCGGTACCGGGCGAACTTCCCCATCCGGATTTACGTCGGCGAGGGGAAAGACGCCAAAGAATACGCCGCGACGGTGCATGACATCTCCAGCGGCGGCCTGCTGATCGAAGCGCCCGACGTGCC
>CAZQOE010000202.1:0-2585 GCA_964594935.1 uncultured Rhodospirillaceae bacterium
GCTGTCTCTCCGCCCGGCCCGCTCGCCGCGGGCGAAGAATGGCCTGCGGCAGCTTTAGGCTCGGTCCTTTACGATTGAGTTTTCTCCTTCGGAAACTCAGGCAGACGATATACCTGCCCGCAAAGCGGAAAACCGCCACCACTGTGCCTGTTGTCAAGAAACAGGAGCGGTCTGCGTATCACCTTGGTCTCAAAGAAATCGTGATACAAGTAGCAGACCAGCACGCACAAGCCAGCCGCAGCCTTGAGAGCATTCCCGAGGTTGGCATCCGAATAACAGACATGCCGTTCATGCTTTACCCCATTGTATCTTCTCCACCAATCCGGATTCCTTCCTTCTGACCACTCCGACCATGGCGTAAAAGAAAGCCCGCATTTCGGCATGCTAACCTCAATCGAGGGAATGCTCGGAAATGCCCGCATCAGCACATCCCGGTATTCATCGATATTGCGTGGGCTGACACTTTCGTCAACACGCTGACAAAGAACCTTCGCAACGACGTCGATCTCGGAACCTGCAGCAAGCAGGATCCGCACGAGTTCGACAGAATGTGTTGAGTAGTTGGCCGGATCGATCTCAACATACCGAGACAGCGTCTCCAAGTCGTCAACCACCGTAAGGTAATACTGCCAGTGCGGCCTTTCCATTTACCCCCCCCCTTCTATAACAGACATGGCCGCGTGACACTCGGTCACGCGGCCATGACACATCAACTTACACTTTTTCGTGATTAGACCCGTACAACCTTATCGGGCACCGGCATGCCTCCGTCTCCCAATTTAAAGCAATACGACTCTTTGAGTCTTGCCTTGCCGCTATCCGTATAGACAAGCAGCCGTTTTCCATCAGTACGCGTCTTCACAATACCGTATGCCGCCCGACTGAAACCATAGAATATTCCTCGTTTGGTTCGTCCCTTTGTGTCCGCAAGCTCGGACTTACCCTCTCGCGTGAAGAAAGCCACGAGCTCTGTTACAAAAATCAAGGGGTTGTCTATTCGCGAGCATCGCCCCAATGCCCCCAGTAGCGTCGCACGCGGATGAATGAAT
Source organism: uncultured Rhodospirillaceae bacterium (assembly GCA_964594935.1). GTDB lineage: Bacteria > Pseudomonadota > Alphaproteobacteria > UBA9219 > UBA9219 > CAIXLI01. The sequence continues at coordinate 1,050 of CAZQOE010000202.1, forward strand.
TCGACAGCCGCCGATTCGTCCCCGGATGAAACCACGCTGACAATTGGCGAAACCGCTTTCATGAAATCCAATGAAAAATCTGCCGAACCGTGGTGCGGGACCTTATACACCTCCGACTGAAGATTTAACTGTCCCTTTTTCCGTTTTTCGAGAAGTGTAAGACCTGCTTGGGCATTCACATCTCCCGTTAACAAATAACTGAACCCTCCATATGCAAGCTTTAGCACAATCGAATTGCCGTTGATCGTGTGCGAAGCCGATGGCGTCCCAAAACTTCCGTCAGCACGCGGTTCGCCGAAAAATTTGAGCCCCGACACGTTGCCTTTGTTAAACGGTTCAGGCCCCAAAACGCTGATCTTAAGATCCGTAGTGTTGAAGAAATCAAACGCCCGATCATCCCCATACTTCAGCCGTCTGAATTTGATTTTCTTTCGACTGTTCCATGTGCTAAAGGCACGGTTGAGCTCCTTAAAATCGTCATGTAATTTGCTCGAAGGGATTGACAGGGGATCATCAACGAGCTCGGTCAGAATAGTCTCATCGCCGGAAACACGGGTGCTACCGAAATATTCGACGTCCGGCGTCTTGTCCTCTACCGCATACCGGATCATGCCGTTGTGATAAACCCTTTCAGGTAAAATGAACAACTTCTTCCGTTGCTCGGGATTCACTTCGGATTCCACAATCTCAGCAAGACCAAGAACATGATCGCCGTCGCCATGTGTCACGACAATGCAGTCTATTTTTTTGGGAGCTTTCAGGCTCGTTCCGCGGAAACGAGCCGCCAGATAGCGCGCAAACATCTGGTTCTTGCCCCCGTCGACCAAGATAACCTTCCCGTCAGGCGATTCAATTATCGTGCCGTCTCCCTGCTGCACATCCACAAAGTTGACCTTGAGGACCTGATTCTTTTCAGCAGGAACGACTATTTCAGAAGGCTTGATTTTTGATGATTTAGAAGGACAAATGTACGCGTCAATTTCGACAGGCAGAATGCTCCCGTCGGACTTCTCCTCATATTTGACGGTTTTCACCTTCACATATTCGTCTGTGATTTTTAGAACGTCGACGTAATCCCCCCAAGCAAGCGAGTGGAGGTAATTGTTCTTGAGCTTCTTATCCGGCTTCTTAAACAAGTCGGCCAGATCGACGTTGATGACGCACTTCTTGGCCATAACCAGACTCCAATTTTTTGATGCAGGCGCAGCAGAAACCGTCCTGAGTGTCAGGGCTACCTGTTTCAACAGCACCTGTCACCATATAATTTTGTTTAATATTACGCCGCACTCTCGAAGCCCGTCAATCTGTTTCGCTGAATGACCGCGCACACCATTATCGCCCGCGCAGCTATACATTATTTTGCAGTCGGCGACTCTGCCCCCTCTTTCCCCTCACCTTTCCCGGAAACAGTTCCACCAACACCGGATGCTTGTCGAGCGCCCGGTGGAAACGTTTCTCCGCCGCGTCCTGACCCAGCCCGAGCAGTCGGCCGATCTCCGTGTACGGCATTCCGCCATATCGGAGCCGGATCACCTC
>CAZQOE010000203.1:0-2565 GCA_964594935.1 uncultured Rhodospirillaceae bacterium
GGGGGCACCCAAGCGCGAGATTGAAATTCTTTCCTCCGTCGAAGTCGAGTGCAGCGGCAAACGCGCGCGTTTGTCTCCTTGCGACGCAGCGCGATATAGCGTGACGATCGATTTTGATCGCGCGCCCATTAAGACTCAAAGCTGCGACGTGACGCTGTCGCCCTCGGCCTTCAAGAGCGAGGTCAGCCGCGCCCGCACGTTCGGCTTCTTCGAAGAAGTCGAACAGATGAAAAAAATGGGATTGGCGCGCGGCGGTTCGCTCGATAACGCGATTGTTATCAAGGATAACGCCATTCTTAACGAAGGCGGCCTGCGCTACAGCAACGAATTCGCCCGCCATAAGGTTCTGGACGCCATCGGCGACTTGGCCTTGGCCGGCATGGGCATTCGTGGCCATTTTGAGGGGATTTGCACCGGCCATGCCCTGAACAACCGCCTTTTGAAGGCTTTATTCGCTTCTCCCGAGGCTTGGCGCGTGGCTGATTGCGGCGAAAGCGATTTCGACGCGGCCCTTGTTTAATAATCCAAAAATCATGCTATAAACCGGAAGTCAATAATCCCGGTTGATTCCATGCGCCCTTCATTCGACTTTTTCGTTTCCAGATTTTTGTCCGTAGCCGCGTTGCTCGTGGCTCTTTCCGCCTGCGCGGGAAACAATGTCGACAAGGACGTCTTTGTCGAAGAACCCGTCGATGCCTTGTACACCAAAGGCGCCGATGCGCTTGATCGCGGTGAATACAAAGAAGCCGCCAAGAATTTTGCCGAAGTCGATCGCCAGCATCCGTATTCCCAATGGGCGACGAAGGCGCAGCTTATGGAAGCCTATGCCTATTATCAGGACATGGACTACGACGGGGCCATCAAGGCGCTCGACCAGTTTATCGAACTTCATCCCGGCAGCAACGACATTGCCTATGCCTATTATCTGCGGGCTTTGTCGAATTACGAGCGAATCCTCGACGTGCGCCGCGACCAGACTTCCGCGCGTCAGGCCTTGAAGGGCCTGAAGGAAATCGTCACCCGTTTCCCGAATACGGAATACGCCAAAGACGCGACGCTCAAGATGGCCCTTATCAACGATCATCTGGCGGGGGCCGAGATGGAAGTCGGGCGCTATTACATCAAACAGCATCTTTATATCGCCGCCATCGGCCGCTTTAAAACAGTCGTCGACAAGTATCAGACGACAAGCCATGTACCCGAAGCTTTGGAGCGTCTGGTCGAATGCTATCTGGCGCTTGGCATGGTTGCCGAGGCCAAAAAGAACGGAGCCGTGCTCGGTTACAATTTCCCCGGCAGCAATTGGTATCAGGACGCCTATAATTTATTGCAAAGCAAAGGTGTCGTGACGGAAAAAAAGAAATAAGCAAATTTATAAAACCGGTGAGCAATGCTCTCTCGCCTCGTTATCCATGATGTGGTGCTGATCGAAAAACTGGCATTGCCGCTCGGTCGCGGATTGAACGTGTTTACGGGTGAAACCGGTGCAGGCAAATCGATCGTGCTCGATGCGCTTGGTTTGGCGCTGGGCGAGCGTAGCGATGCGGCGCTTGTGAGGGCAGGGGCGGCGCAGGCCTCCGTCGCGGCGGAATTCGATTTGAAAAAAGGCCACGTTGTTTTTGACTTGGCGGAAGGGCAGGGGCTGGTGGCTGAAAACCCCGTCGTTCTGCGGCGCGTTATCGATCAGTCCGGAAAAAGCCGCGCCTTCTTCAACGACCAGCCCATCGGCATTGGGCTTTTAAAAGAACTCGGCGAAAGCCTGCTTGAAATCCACGGGCAATTTGAAGCACATGGGCTTCTTAATGCCGCGACGCATCGCGGGCTTCTGGATGCTTTCGGTGGTTTACAGGCCTTACGTCAAAAAACATCGGATGCTTTCAGGGCATGGAAGGAAGTATTAGAAAAAGCCCAAGCCGCTAAGGCCGCCAGCGAACGCGCGCGCAGCGAAGAGGAATTTTTACGCGCCTCTGTAATGGAATTGGAAGAACTCGCGCCACAGGCGGGCGAGGCCGACAAACTAGCTGCGGAACGCACGCAACTTCAGCATCGCGAAAAAATCCTTGAGGCGATGAACGGGGCAACCGAGGCGCTGGACGGGGACGGGGGCGCGTCGGCCTTGTTGGCGCAAGCAGGGAAAGCCGTCGCTCGCGTGTCTGATAAAGCCGCAGGATTGCCCGATGTGCTGGCGGCCATCGACCGCGCGATTAACGAAACGTCGGAAGCAAGCGAGCAATTAGGGCGTTTTTTGTCAACGCTCGACACGCGGCCCGACGCGCTTCAAAACATCGAAGAGCGTTTGTTTGCCCTGCGTACCGTCGGCCGCAAACACAACGTGCAAACCGAACAGCTTCCCGACATTTTGCGCGATTTGAAAGTGCGGCTCGCGTTGCTTTCGGATGAAAGCGGCCAAGTCTCAAAGCTTGCTGAACAAGCGGCTAAAGCCCGCCACGCTTATGTTAAACTCGCCGAGGATTTAAGCATAAAACGCAAAGCGGAGGCAGAAAAACTGGAAAAAGAAATTAACAAGGAATTGCCGCCGCTTAAACTGGAACGTGCCAACTTCAT
>CAZQOE010000204.1:0-2535 GCA_964594935.1 uncultured Rhodospirillaceae bacterium
TCTACAAAGACCCGCTCGAACCGATCAAAACCGTCCGCTCAAGGCCGGCGACACCCCGCTCGACGTGCTTTACGATCCTGAAAACCTCACCCCGGACAACACCGCTTGACCCGGCCTGGATCCGCTAAACATTTACGTCCTATCGTCCGCGCGGAGCTCGTCACCCACGATATTATTTAACTAAGCACTTATTACCATTGCCAAATGTATCCACAAATCCCTGGGTGTCAGGTCCATAGGTCAAACGGTTAACAGATGTTTCGGAGATGCTGCCGAACTGTTGACCATTCTTGCCTATGAAGATGTTATTCTTAATCAGAGGCAAAGACGATGAACCGTCCGTGTTCTTAAGCCCACTACATATCTGCACCATCATATCACCAGCCCCGCACATTACGTTGTTGCGGACAACATAGTTCTTTGCACGATTACGGCTACCATGGTACCAAGCTTTGATATGCGCACCTTCGTTGCGATCTGGACGCTGTTCACAAAAGCCGATACCCGCATCGAACATAAGGTTGTCCTCAAAAAGGATGTTCTCCATCAGACTATCATTGCCTTTGCGTGCTGTGAGAAAATATTCGATTGAGTAATTGCACTTCTCAAACACGTTGCCGACATAGCGAACGTTTCTCTGATCGTAACGCTCTGTTCCTTTGCTTTCTGGAATATTGAACTGATGCGTAACACCGGCGTCATAGACTTGATACATATAGCAATTTTCAACTGTATAGTCCTCGCAACCACCATAGATTTCCACGGCATTGCCCAGACGCGTGGGATAATCTCGCCCGAAAATTGCTTCAGCCTGGATCGAACCACCAATCCAGCCGAACTCGCAGTTACGGACAGTCAATCCTTTACACGTGCCAGCCCCAACGCCGTGCACGCCAACATACTTGATTGTAAAGTTCTCAATCGTAACATCGCGAGACCCGCCAACACCGACCCCATGACATTTCACATTGAATTCAATGGACTTGAAACGCGAACCTGGATTTATTTCACTGTAAAGGTACACTTTGCCCGTGCCTTTTTTATAGTAGTCGTGCCAGAAATGAAGGTCCGCATCAAGATCTCGATAGGAGTTGAACGGACGCCCCGTGAACTTATTGAACTTTTGCTTTGTCTTTTTATCCGTCCTAATAACAATCTTGGTAGCATGCGCAGCCCCTTCGTCAAACACAAGCGTTCCCACATCACGCGTACCAATGGTATAAGCCCACACACGCGGATTATCCGTCTGCTCCCATTTTGCAGGATCAGCTCCATTTTCAGGGGAACCGTAGATGCACGGCTTCGGACCTTCACCAAAGGCCGTATAAGTTACACCGGGACGTGCTGGTACAGTGCCTCGATACACGCCTCCTCGTTCAAAAAGAACATAACTGCCAGGAGCAACCGATGTCTGCGCAAGCGGAGCAACAGATCGCCAGGCTGTTTGCGGAGTAAGCCCATCAGCAGAGTCGCTTCCTGACTTCGCAGAAAGATAGTAACACGTCACACCGGAAGGAATCGCACGATTGGGCGCAGCTCGAATAGATTCGATTCGCTTGGCGGCCTTTGCACGTAATTGACACTCAACTTCTATGGGTGATGCTGCAAGATCACATATTTCGCAAGTACCCGTCATTACACCCATCAAAGAAAATGCCAACATGAACTTTTCCGGTTTCACAAAGTATTCTCCAAGTTTCGAGGGATAAACTCGTGTAGTGTCTCTCAAATGCATTCGCATAACTCAATTTTCACTCTCTTCTTCGGCGAGCGCCTGACGCGCACTCTGCATGCTGGCCAAGATTTCTTGGCCGGACTTGCACCAAACACACCTCTTGGGAGAAAGGTTCCAGACGGCAAAAGGGATGTAATTTGATACGCATTTATTATGCCGAAGAGTAGGGTAAAGGGGTTGTAATTTGACATTAGCCGATTAGGCCTCAATTCTGTTGAGTCTCTTCATGACCTTCGCGGGGTTTCCGGGGTCTGTCCTGAGTATCCGCAGTCTCTTCGCCATGCCCGAAAACGTAACTCACCCGCCCGCACGCGTCAATCCTGTTTCTTTTTCAGGGCTGCCCCGATGCCACCTGTTCATGCATCTCAAACCCACACCACAGCACTACCTCACGCAGATCTTCCCCTCGATCTGCTCGTATGTTTTCTTCCCTATTCCACTCACCCGCTTGCCGATCTCCTCTTTGGCTAGGAACGGCCGTTTCTCAATGATTCCACTTACCAGCGTGCCCTTGATACCAGGAAGTTTTGCCAGTTCTTCCGCCGTTGCCGTGTTGATGTTCACGAAACCGTAATCCCGGTCCTGCCACCAAGGGAACTTCCCGTCCCTGTCATATCGCGCCGGAGTCCCGTTTTTTGTCCATTCGCCTTCGTAAACCGGAACCCCGAAAAAATGGATGCGCACCCGCGCGGCCAACTGTTTGGGTTCCTTGCCGCCGGTCAGCACCTCCGGCAAAATTTTGCCCAATTAACCTCCGAAACGAAGAGCCGCTTGAGGAAAAAAGTGAACCAGATAACGAT
>CAZQOE010000205.1:0-2516 GCA_964594935.1 uncultured Rhodospirillaceae bacterium
GAAAAAGCCCCACAAAGCGAGGAAAACGGCCATCGTCGGCTTATCCGGCGCAGCGATACCGAGCGACGTCTTAGGCAGAAGGATCAACGCCACAAGCGAAAGCCAGAAAAGCCCGTAGCTCGTAAAGGCCGCGGTGCCGAACGTATTGCCTTTCTTCCATTCCATAAGGCCGACGATAATCTGCGCCAGCCCGCCGTAGAAAATCCCCATGGCAAGAATCATGGAATCGAGAGGATAAAATCCGGCGTTGTGAAAATTCAGCAGAATCGTCGTCATGCCGAAACCCAAAAGCCCGAGCGGGGCAGGATTTGCGGTGTTATCGAGTGCGCTTGCGATGCTCATGAAAAACTCCTGTCTAGGTGTTGATTAGGCAGAATAGATGAAGGGCTTAAGCCTTACACAAACAGGTTAATCAAAAAAGAAGAATACATTTTGCAGTGCACTATCGTTTTCGCATCAGCACATAGAAAGCTCCATCACCCCCATGCTTAATCGCTGCAGGTCGCAAAGCGAGGATGGCGCGCGCTTCGGGCAACTGCCCAAGCCAATTCTCCAGATTACGGCGCAAAACGCCCTCGCCCCCGCGTCCTTTGCCGGTGATGATAAGGAACCCGCGTTTTCCGGCTTTGGTTTTCTTACGCATGAAATCGGCCAAAGCCTCGAACGCCTCGACCTGCGTCATGCCATGAAGATCAAGCTTGGCATCAATGTCGAAATCCCCCTGACGCAGAAGTTTCTCACGGTTACGCTCGAGTGATTTGTGCACATCCTTATCCAAGGAACGCGAAACGCCTATTTTGGAATGTTTGACGGACTCGGTCGAAGCCGCCGCTCGAGCTGCTGCTTTATCGGTCAAGCTTCGCATTGCGTGCGGCTTAAGCCGTATTTTTCTAATGGGCTTAACATCGCGCGTATAATTATCCCAAGCCTTAGTCATCGATTTTCATATCTTTTGGCAAAAGGATAACGGCGCGGCCCCTGCTTTGCATCGACCCTGCCTGTTCCGCCGCTTCCGTTCCCGCGCCCCAGAAGAAATCGCCGCGAACAACGCCCTTAATCGCGCCTCCTGTATCTTGCGCAATCATCAGTCGCTGAAGGCTTTGCCCTTTGCCGTCCATCGTACTCAACCACACCGGAGCGCCCAACGGCACGAATGAAGGATCGACCGCAAGGCTGCGCTTGGGAGTCAGCGCGACCCCTTGTGCACCCAAAACATCGTTTCCGGGCAAACGGCGGAAGAAGATGTAAGACGGATTCAAATTCATGGTCTTCTGGGCATCCGAAGACCCTTCATCAGCCAAATGTTGGCGTATAGCGGGCATTGTAACGGGTCGCGGAATTTCGCCGCGCTCAGCCAACGCACGGCCAATGGCGTTATAGGCGCGACCGTTTGCGCCGTCATATCCAAGAAGCAGATATTTTTTGTTTTTGAGGCGCACAATGCCGGAACCCTGAATTTCAAGAAAGAAAGCGTCTACGGGACTGTCCACCCACACGATGGGCTTGCCTCGCGGCGCAAGCGAGCCTTTGGCTATCGCGGCCCTTTCGTCATAAGGGATGAATTTCCCTTTTTTAACTTTGCCGACGATTTTCTGGCCCTTTAGGTCGGCTTTGAACGCTCCAAGGTCGGCCGAAATCAAATCGTCAGGCCGCGCATAAAGAGGCGTTTTATATTTCCCGCCACGCCGCAAAGACCCGTGCAATTCGGGCACATAATAACCCGTAAACAACCCCTCCTCGCCATCGCGTCCGGAAAGCGCATAAGGAACGAAGTTTTCTTCAAAAAAAACGCGCGCGGCTTCGTCGGTCTGTTCCGTCAGTTGAGCCTGCGCGCAAACACCTTGCCACGCGGGCTTTACGCGAAGGCTGATGCAGGAATTCTTAAACGCGCCGAGAGCGTCGGCTGGCGCGTCTTTTTCCCATCCTTCAAGATCGGAAAACGAAACAGGATTAAGCGTCGCGCGATCTTTTTCCTGCGCAGGCAGCATCGCGCACGAAGCCAGAACAAAAAGAAACGGCAAAAGAAAAAAACGCATCACACACCCATTAAACTGCTTGCGCCGACAGCTAATAGCAATCCGAAAGAAACGGCAAGAAATTTTGGCGGGGAACCTCCTCAATCGATTTTTCGGATAAAATTCAATGTGTTTTATAAATTCCCGCCGAAAGCCACATATCCGACTGAATTAACCCAAGTCTTGATGATAAATGTCGCTGTTTGCTTTCTAACCAAGTGTTCGATAAAACAAAGCGTAACGTACTTAGGTGGCATCAATGTCCTCGCTCGTTCGTCCTGTCATTCTATCGGGTGGTTCCGGCACGCGTCTGTGGCCGGTATCCCGCAAGCATTACCCCAAACAATTTGCGCCGCTTCTTGGAAGCGAAAGCCTATTTACCGGAACGTTAAAGCGGGTCGGAGACCGCGCGCGGTTCGCGCCTCCGGTCGCCGTCGGCAACGTCGAACATCGCTTTTTGATGCTGGATGCGCTTGAACAACTTGGAATCAAGGATGCGAC
>CAZQOE010000206.1:0-1085 GCA_964594935.1 uncultured Rhodospirillaceae bacterium
ACCTGCCGCAGCTTTACAATGATCTGTTCTGTCGTGTAGTTCTTTCTTGCCATTTCTCCAGCTCCTTTGTCAGTAAGTTTATTCTTCTTCTTACTAACAATCAACCTGGCTTCTTTTGAGGGGGGCAGGTCAACCCCGAAGATATCCACCAAAGCCGCCAGCGAATCAATAGCCACGGAAGATATTCCGCGCTCCAGCTGAGAAAGAAAACCGATTGACAAGCTGCTCCGCTCACTCACCTCTTTCAAGGTCAGCTTCCGGTTTATCCGGAGCGCCCGAATCCGAGCGCCGATCATTTCATTTTAGTTCATAGCCGCTCCTTACCTCCGATATGTTGATTTATGATACCCAATCCGCCGGAAAAAGTCAAACCAACGCGCTCAAGCCGGACGCAACAGCAAACAACAATTTTTTTATTATGAAAATATGAGGTGATAATCCTTGATCTTACATTCTTTTGGCGTGGGGGAGATGGAATTGCCCATTAAACGGGGCATCATAACGAAAGCGGACGTCGCGGGCGAGCTCGGGCAGGTGCTCGCGGGCATGCTTCCCGGCCGCACGGACGAAGCGCAGGCCACCATATTCGACGCGACGGGGCTCGCGCTCTTGGATCTCGTGACGGCGAAGCTCGCCGTCGAGGGCGCGGCAAAGAAAAACCTCGGCCTGTACGCCGAATTCTGAGGGCTGGTTCTCATTCTGTTAATATGCCGTACGGGCACTTTCTGACCGCGGATTTCTCGTAAAACTGCCATTTGATCTCGGACTGAATGACGATGCGCGTTGCGGCGCGGATGTGAACAATAGAATAGCTTTGAACGAAAGGTGATTTTATACATATGCCCTTATCGTTCATTTGCATCACCCGCGTGTTCTTGAGGCACAAAGGTACTCAGTGGATATTACAATTTCACTGAGTACCTTTTAATTTTTCATATTGAAATGTTCGTGTTACGGAGAAAAAGCGAGACAAACGGGTGCGAAAGCCCGTTCGGTCTCGCTTTTTGTTTCTCGATGACTTGCGGTAATCCGATGACTGATATTTTTTGCGCCCCTCAGTCAAACGGCAACAGAGGCAAAATTAA
>CAZQOE010000206.1:1095-2493 GCA_964594935.1 uncultured Rhodospirillaceae bacterium
ATGCTGAGGAACTTCTCGGGCTGGTGGCAGCCATGCTCAAGGCAATCTACGCCCAGGAAAACAAGGCACGCACAATGGAGAAGGAAAAGGCCGTGGTCAGGAAGCTGCGGGAGATGAAGCTCAAAGAGGCAGCGGAAAAGGTCGAACGGGGCGTTTTGGAGACGGTGACATACATGCGCTTCCTACGGAATACCGGACGAAGATCCAAAGCAACAACGCTATTGAGCGATTGAACAGGGAGATACGACGGTGCATAAGAATGGTTGGTACATTTCCCGACGGCTATTCAGCGTTCGCGCTGGTCTGCATACGGCTCCGGCATATCGAGGGCTCTAAATGGGGTGCCACTTTCTATATGAGCATGAAGCATCTTGAGAGTCGTGAGGACGATGCCATGCAGATCAGCTGATCTATGTGCCAATCGAGGCAATTGTGCGAAATGCTATCGACGGTACTACTAAAAGCAAGGGCGATTTAGCCGCTTCAGAGCTTTTGTAAAGATGCCTTCTGTGGAACCAATTATACACGGGAGGTTATCTATGTTCCACGGAAGGGCAAGCGGCAATCGACATAGCAGAAACGGCCGCAGAGCACGGTTCAATTATGCTGCAGCCGAGAAGAATCCGAATTCTTCGATATTTGGATTGAGAAGAATAACGCTGGCTTGGTGATTTCGATGCAATCACATGTTTATCGTTCGCGAACCTGCCGAAAAGACTTAAAACGGTTTATCGGACGCGCAGCTTATTTGTATCCCAAAAGCGCCAACGTGCGAGTGCAATATCCGCCGCAAAAGAATTTGTCGATTACGCCCTGAAAAACGGGGGAGTGCGGATCGGCGCAGGCAAACAGCGTCATGGAAGAGTGGAGCTTCAAGTTGTCCGGATGTCCGAAAATATCATTGGCATGATTGGTCGGCAGGGCGAGCAGCGCGGAAGAAATCTCAATCAGCCGCGCACCCAACAGATTGTGAGCAAGATAGGCCTTTGCTTCATCAAGGCCGCCGAGTCCGTAATATTCCGCCATTTGCCTATACCCCAAACCACGTAATTGAGGGAAAATATACCACATCCAATGACTTTCTTTGCGTCCGTTTCTTATTTCCGCGAGCGCAGTCTGATAACTGCTAAACTGAGCTTGTGCCTGAACAAATCTCTCAAGATTGAAATCATTGTTTTCCATGTGCCTGATCCCTCCCTTTTTCATATAATTAAGCGCAGCCGGCGCATCCAAATACTATGGCCCCGCGGAATTGTTACAGGGTAAACAGTGTAATCAGCAGAAGATTCGGCGCCTTTTGGTGTACTGCCCATATGATGCCTTTTCAAGATCGACGCACATAGCTGCTCTGCCCCCAGTCTTTGTACCAACCTGTAAGTTAGTAAAGACCGTTCATTG
>CAZQOE010000207.1:0-2470 GCA_964594935.1 uncultured Rhodospirillaceae bacterium
TGGCGATAACACCCGCAACGTCGCCGTCGCCGATGAGCATGATCCGAGCGCCCGTTTCACGGACTTTGGAGATAAGTTCTTTGTGCCGAGGGCGGTCGAGAATGCAAACCAGCAGGTCGGAGACATCCGCTTTTTTGGCTTTAGCGAGGTTGCGGATATTCTGTGCGGGCGTCGCGTCGAGATCGACAACATCGTCCGGAAGCCCCGCGCCAACCGCGATTTTTTCCATGTAAACGTCGGGCGCGTGCAGGAAGCCGCCTGCTTGCGCAAACGCGATAACGGCGAGCGCGTTAGGGCCGCCGTGCGCGGTGATCGTCGTGCCTTCCAAGGGATCGAGCGCGATATCGACCTTGGGGCCTTTGCCGGTGCCGACTTTTTCGCCGATATAGAGCATCGGGGCTTCGTCGCGTTCGCCTTCGCCGATGACAACCGTTCCGTCGATGTCGAGCACATTAAGCGCCCGGCGCATGGCATTGACGGCCTTTTGGTCGGCCATTTTCTCGTCGCCGCGCCCGACCATAAGGGAGGCGGAAAGCGCCGCAGCTTCGCTGACGCGCGCCAGTTCCATGGCCAGATTTCTGTCGTTGTAGGATTGGGATGACGGCATGATTTTGTCCTCAAAATAATGGGTTGGCGCTTTCTAACACGCCAAATCCGCTTTGACTACTGCGCTCGAAGGGGAACCGGAAAATCGACCTTATTTCCCGTTTCTAAACCATATTTTTTCGCTAAACCGCCGTTAATTTCTATCACGGCGCTGACAGGCTCTTGCGAGAACACCGGCGTTTCGTCTTGAGGGCGCGTGTTTGCGGCGATGCGGCCTATCGTGCCATCGGGACGCACAAAAATCATATCGAGCGGAATAAGGGTGTTCTTCATCCAAAACGCGACTTCTTTCGGCGCGGCAAAGGGGAAGATCATGCCTTCGTCGGCGGGCATCCTTTGCACGAACATAAGGCCGTAGGCTTGTTCTTCTTTGCTTCTTGCGACTTCCACCTTGAAAGGAAAATTGGTTCCGTCCGCCCGCGTCAGGACAAGGCCGGTGCGCTCGAAAAGGGGGCGCGGCGGCGGCACGCCGTCGAGTTTCGAGGCCCAGAGCGCGATGCCGAGCCCCGTAACGAGCACCATAACGGATAAAAGCGCTTTTTTGGGCATTCTTTTTTGGCCTTGATTGACGCGCAGAGGTTTTCAAACTAGTTATAATTTACTCGGATTTCGGGTCTTTGGATAGAAAATCTTGAGGAGGACTTCATGCGCCTTTCTATTATTGCCATTGCCGCTCTTTTTGCCGCGTTGGTTTTGCCGCTACCGCTGCATGCCGCAGGAAACGTTCTTGTGCCACGCGACGATTCAGGAAAAAGCGCCACCGTTCCGAATCTTGGCATAAGCGTTCTTCCTACAACGCCCGCGCCCGTGGCCGCGCCGGTTAAGAAACCGGAGGTTCCTCCCGCCCCTGCCCCGACTCCTGCTCCGCCTCTTAAAGCTCTGCCTCCGGTTAAGACAAATCCTCTTCCTGTGGTTTCTGCGGGCCCGACGCGCATCATCACCGACACAGATACCGCCGCCCAGACGGGAGAAAACCTGCCGAACAGCTTGGCGATATTCATGAGCGACAAGTCTTCTTTGGGCGCCAATGACGTCACAAGAATTTCCGACACTTTGGGGCTGAGCCGCGAGCAGATTCCTGCTTCGTGCATTCTTGCGTCGCGCGGCATGGTCAAAACCAGCAAGGGAATATATTCCGTTCCGTTGAAGCTTTCGTCCCAAACCGCCGTCAAATACGACGGGGCCATTACGGAATATATGATGACCGCGCAGGCTTTATGCCTTGCCGGCGGGCCCATTCCCCAACGTGGCGGCATAATCGTCAAAAAGGGGGATCGCTTTATCGTTTCGTTGCAGCAGATCAACTGCAATCCTCCGGACGGCAGGGCTTCCTCGCTCACTATCGTTTATGACGGCAGCCCGGCGGCGCAGTGCTTTTATCAATAAAGCTTTATAACGCGTTGCTCGTTTGCATGCCGTAAAGGCGCGCATAGACGCCGCCTTTTGACAAAAGCTCGGCGTGCTTGCCTTGCTCGACCGCGCGGCCGTTTTCGAGAACGACGATAAGGTCGGCGTCGACGATTGTGGAAAGCCGGTGCGCGACGACGATGGTCGTGCGGCCTTCCTGCAGTTTTTTAAGAGCGCCCTGCACCGCGCGCTCGGATTCATTGTCCAGAGCCGAGGTCGCTTCGTCCAAAAGGAGGATGGGGGCGTTTCGCAACATCGCACGGGCGATGGCGATGCGCTGGCGCTGGCCTCCTGATAATTTCACACCGAATTCGCCGACATGCGTGTCATAACCGTGCGGAAGATCGCGGATGAAACCGTCGGCAGAGGCGAACACGGCGGCTTTTTCGATTTCCTCGCGCGTGGCGCCGAGCCTTCCGTAGGCGATGTTAGCGCGGATGGTGTCGTCAAATAATGC
>CAZQOE010000208.1:0-2446 GCA_964594935.1 uncultured Rhodospirillaceae bacterium
AAGAATCGAAAAATTGCTGTAATAGCAACCGGTTGCGGCGTGAACTTTATTTATCGCGAGATGCGCCCCGCCGCCTGTGATCTTGCCGTGCACGAACTTGGCGCGGGGGTGCAGGGTGACGTCTGTTTCGATGGTCACGGGAACGTCGGAAGCAAGGTGATTTTCAAGAAGCGAAAGCCGCCCGTTTTTACCGATGTCGATAGAAAACGTCATCGATATTTCCGATGTCGCGGCCTTATCGGTCGCGAAAACAAATTCGACCGGTTGCGCGACAAGGCATGTTTGTTCGCCCAAAGTCAGCGTGTAACCGGACTTCAAATCGCCCATCAGGATGCAGGAGGGGACGGAACTGAAACGCGACAACTTCGCTTCGAAGACTCCATTCACAAAAACAAGGCGCGTGTCCGAATTTTTTTCCTTGGGGTTGAAAAAAACGGGTCGTGGGCGTGGCAATTTTAGCAAGGCATCAAGATTGGTGTACTTCCAGTCTTCTTTGTCGCGGCGGCTGCGGTCGATGAAAGCGGCAAGGGTCATTCTACAAACCCTCGTTTTCTAAGAATGGGCGCAAGTTCCTCCAGCGAGTGAATCATGTGATCGGGTTCTGCGGCGCGAAGGCGTGTTTCGGATGTCATGCCGCCTGTAATCGCGACGCTTTCGATGCCAAGGTCGTGCGCGACGCCTATCTCTTCGGTGGAGTCGCCGACGATAAGGGTATTCTCTGGTTTTAAATCCCTGATTTTAGCATAATCGATCAGCCTTCCCTTTTTATCCTTGTCGCGGAACTGCGTTTCGCGGTCTTTAAAGGCGAGAACATCGTCGAAATGATGGAGGATATCGTGATGCTTTAAAAGCCGCGCAATCTCGGTATTGATGTGGTTGCTTAAAATGACGCTTATCACCTCGTTGAGGGCAAGATGCTCGAGTACGCCCTTTGCGCCGTTGCGCAAGCCCGCCGTGTGCGACTTGCTTTCGTAATTGTCGTGGAAAATATCGCGTTCGAGTTCGACAATTTCGTCCAGCTGATGTTCCGGCACGCCTGCTTTCCGATAAAGCGTTTTCATGCAGGGCCCTTGGATGTCCAGAAAAGCCTCCATCGACACCGGCCCGATCGAAAAATGCTTCAGGGCGATATTGAAACACTCCAGCACGATATGCGTATCGTCAAGCAGCGTGCCGTTCCAATCCCAGACGATGACCTTATTGCCGTTAATGGATTTATTGCCGTTCATGCTGCCTCTTCTCCAAAATTTGCATAGCCTTTTTCTTCCAGTTCCTTCGCCAGTTCCGCGCCGCCGCTTTTGCGGATTTTGCCGTGCGCCAGAACGTGTACGGCGTCGGGCGTGATGTAATCCAACAAACGCTGATAGTGCGTGATGATGAGCATCGACCGTTCGGGTGAACGCAGGGCGTTGACTCCATCGGCGACGACCTTAAGCGCGTCGATGTCGAGGCCGCTGTCGGTTTCGTCCAGAAGGCACAACGATGGCTCCAACACCGCCATTTGTAAAATCTCGTTGCGTTTTTTCTCGCCTCCCGAAAAGCCGACATTGACGGCGCGCTTCAGCATGTCTTCGGACAAACCGATGGCCTTGGCCTTGCCGCGCAGAAGCTTTAGCATCTGCATGGCGTCGAGTTCGCTCTGCCCGCGCGATTTGCGGACGGCGTTAAGCGCGGTTTTCAAGAACGTCATGTTGCTGACGCCCGGAATTTCGACCGGATATTGCATGGCCAGAAACACGCCTTCGGCAGCGCGTTGTTCGGGCGACAGTTTCAGCAAATCCTTGCCTTTCCATGTCACGCTGCCTTGGGTCACGTCGTATCCGGCGCGGCCCGATAAAACATAGGACAGCGTGCTCTTGCCCGATCCGTTCGGCCCCATAATCGCGTGGACTTGGCCCAACGGCAGTATGAGGTCGATGCCTTTCAGGATTTCTTTATCGCCGATGCTGGCGTGGAGGTTTTTGATTTCAAGCATTATCCCACACTTCCTTCCAAGCTGATGCCGACAAGCTTCTGTGCCTCGACGGCGAATTCCATAGGCAGTTCCTGCAACACTTCCTTGCAGAAGCCGTTGACGATCAGCGCCATCGCTTCTTCGGTCGAAAGGCCCCGCTGCTGGCAGTAAAACAATTGGTCGTCGCTGACTTTCGACGTCGTCGCTTCGTGCTCGACGCGCGATTTGGGCTGGCGCGATTCAATATAGGGAATGGTATGCGCGCCACATTTGTCGCCGATCAACAAACTATCGCATTGCGTTTTGTTTTTCGCGCCCTTGGCCGAGCGAAGGACGCGCACCAGCCCCCGATACGTGCTTTGCGCGTGTCCCGCGCTTATGCCCTTTGAGATGATGGTCGAACGCGTGTTTTTGCCGATGTGGATCATCTTGGTTCCGGTATCGGCCTGCTGATAATTGTTAGTAATGGCGACCGAATAAAACTCGCCGACG
>CAZQOE010000209.1:0-2444 GCA_964594935.1 uncultured Rhodospirillaceae bacterium
GATCAAATGACCGAGCGGTCGAGAAAGTCGTAGACCGTGACGGAGTCGGTCACGGCGGGAAAGTCGGGGGATTCGGCGACGACGGTCTCCACGCGGCAGCCTGAGACATTGTAGGCATTATGGCTTATTTGGCGCTTTGCCATTTCCGCTTCCCTCCGACCTCGTTTGTCTCGATGTCCCGATACGTCGTCCCTTGTTTTCCCCTTCCGGATGGCCGTCCACACGATATTCGCGGTGGACCCAGTTGCTCTCGTCGTTCCAGCGCCACACGATGCGGTCCGCGTTGACGGAAGGGCTGGGCGACGGGTAACCGACACACTGTGCGGTATCATCCGGCATTTGTCGAATGTCGAAATACGGCCTCTATTCTGCGGGCACGCCCGCGCGGCGCGCTAATGTCAAATTACAGCCCTTTTACCGTTTCAGCCCTTTTACCGTTTGTTAATCATCACGCCCGTTTTCCCTGTTTTGATGCTCGGGTGTTTTTCCGGATTTGTATTCTGACGACAAGCCTTTAACACTCAGATCGGATTTTAGTGTCCCCCGCCCATTAATCTCAGCAAGCACCAAATTATGAATCTTGTCAGGTGCGAGAACGTACACTTTGCCCGTCATCGCGTCCTCATGTATGAAAACATGATTTGGTTGGTATGCAGTGTATTGGCCGACCACTAAATTCAGCCCAGAGCGTTTCTTGCTTGTAACATCCGAATAACAAAGGGCTTTTAACTGATCCGGGAACGGATATACAAGCAAGTATTTATCTTTTTTTACTATGCAACACCTGAATATTGTCTGAAATAAGTTCAGCAGTTCTCCTATTTTTATGAAATTAACATTTAGTTCGTCACGGGGATACAGAACGCTCCACGCCGGTTCCGGCAAAGATAATGAGTGTTTCAAAAGCATTCGGACATCGACAATCCATTTAGCAAGGACTAAATCGTTTGTCATATCGGCGGATATCTCAATTCTCGGCAATACAGGAACGAGCACTATTTTCTCTGTCAGTCCCTCGGCATGGATTGAATCGTTCAGGTGTGCAATCCAGACAATCATTCCCCCCTTGGGAAGCGAAACGGTTTGCAGCACATGATCATCGAGAGAATTCTCGGGGAAAGCCCTAGCCGTCAGAAAAATACTGCACCCGATTGCAATCAGAATCAGTTTCATTTACATCCCTCCTTGAGCAATTTCTCAATATTGGCAAGTTTTTTTTCTAAAACCGGCATATAAGAATTATAAGCGGCGCATTCGCTCTCTGCCTGATCATGAATATTATTCGCTGTTGCCTTGGAGTAATCAGAACAGTCTACGCCAGCGGAACAGGTGGTTCTCATGTAAGATGCTACATCGCTGATCGCCTTCGCAACAGACAGAGCCTTTTGGTAATCGCAACAGCACCACTGCTCAAGTGTGTCCAACTTTCCTTTCGCCCAAGTAAATGCCTTGTCCATACACTGAACATGCTTCCATTCATGGCCACGATATGATGTGCCGATTCCTGAAACACTTTCATCTGGATCGGTATTGGGATCGAAACGCACCGTCGCTTCACATTTGGACACGGAGTATGAAATCTTAAACTTGTTTTTATCATTTGCCGATTGAGCAAGATGGCAGGTTTCGATTTTCAACCCCTCGAGAAGCGTTATTCCGCCCAAATCAGTCTGTCCGCCACCTCCCGGAAGTTTTGACGAAACATAGGAAACCTTACATTTTCCGCATTCTGTTGGCCATTCAGATGGGTCAAATAAACCCAAAGGGTCTTCTTTATTTATCGAATTGTTTTTCAGAAACCCATATAAATTATACCCTCCTCGTTCCTCAATTGGGTCACGAGAGAACCAACATCCTAGTTGCGGCGCATAGTGTCGGTAACCGTAGTAGTAGGAACGAGTTTCCGCATCGTAATATTTGGTGCTGAACCGATGAGGAAACATATCGGCCAAATCGCCCCATTGAAGGGTCCTTTCTCCGAAGGGCGAATACTCATAATGGGCGCGGATGTTGCCGAGAGCGTCAACGTACCCGGCAACGTTTCCGTTGTTGTCGTAGAACGGGATGTAAATCTGGCCGTCGATCTTGACAGCCAGCAGTCCGCCCACGCCGCCCGCGCCCTGCAGCGAGCCGGAGAGATCAAGCCCCCAGTAGTTGTGGTTGACGCCGGCTGTCCCGTTTGTGAAGGTAACGCTCTCCCGGATGAGGTTCCATCCGTCGTAAACCATGTTCCGCACGGAGGCGGGCGTGGCCTTGCGGACGCGGCGGTGGCGATAGTCGTAGGAGTTGGAAAGGACGGGGACACCGTTGGATGTGACGGAGGTCATGCGGTTTTCCGCATCCCAGCCGTACCCCCATGCGCCGAAAACGAGCAGGTTGCCGTCCGCGTCGCAGGCCCGCGCGACGGCGTTGACCGCCGTGTATTGATTGAGGCTGTTCGCCGT
>CAZQOE010000210.1:0-2444 GCA_964594935.1 uncultured Rhodospirillaceae bacterium
AGACGCGCTCGGAAAGCAGGTTCTGTAACACGCGCTGCAGGCCGCTGATGGTAATCTGGCTCGGAATAACGTCGGCGACCAGCTTCTGTTGGTCTTTGCCCAATTCGTCCAAAAGCTTCTGCGTTTCCGAATACGACAAAAGGTCGGGCATGTTATCTTTGACAAGCTCGGTCAAATGCGTGGTGATGACCGTCGGAGGATCGACAACAGTATAACCTTTGAAGAGCGCTTCTTCGCGATACGTCGGGTCGATCCACGTCGCGGCAAGACCGAACGTCGGTTCGGTCGTGGCTTCTCCCGGCAAAGAAATCGGCTGCCCGCGCGGGTCCATCACAAGCAACATGCCGGGACGCAATTCGCCGCGTCCGGCCTCTATTTCCTTGATGCGCAGAACGTAGGCGTTGGGCGGCAGTTGCAGGTTGTCCTGAATGCGCACGGCCGGCATGATAAAGCCCATCTCGCCCGCCAATTGCTTGCGCAGGCCCTTGATCTGGTCGGTCAGGCGTTGCCCCGCTTCGCTGTTGATGAGGCTGAGGAGGGCATAACCAAGCTCAAGGCGTATCATGTCGATGGACAGGGACTTCGCGATGGGTTCCTCTGCCACGGCGGCGGCTTTTGTTTTGGCGGACGCGGCCGAAACTTCGTCGGCCTGTTTATCTTTGACGGCTTGCGTAACGGCATAGCAGGCAAAGCCGGACAATCCGCCCAAAATGGCAAAAGGAAGAAAGGGCATTCCGGGCATGATTGCCAAAATGCCCAAGGATGCCGAACTAAGACCCAAAGCCATGGGATATCCGCTCAGTTGTCTAAACAAAGCCTTGTCGGTCGAACCCGATATGTTCGCCTTTGTAACAAGCAAGCCTGCGGCGACGGAGACAAGAAGGGCCGGAATTTGCGTCACTAAGCCGTCGCCGACCGTCAGGCGCACATAAGTGTCCGCCGCCTGTAAAATAGGCATATCGTGGCGGAACGTGCCGATGGTAATGCCGCCGATGCCGTTAATGAAGGTAATGACGAGTCCGGCCACGGCGTCGCCGCGCACGAACTTTGCGGAACCGTCCATTGAGCCAAAAAAGTTGCTTTCGTCTTCAAGCTCTTTGCGGCGTTTGCGCGCTTGGTCTTCGTTGATAAGGCCGGACGACAAATCGGCGTCGATGGCCATTTGCTTGCCGGGCATGGCGTCCAAGGTGAAACGCGCCGCGACTTCTGCGATACGTCCCGAACCCTTGGTGATGACGACAAAATTGACCAAGGTGAGAATAGAGAAAACGATGACGCCGATGATAAAGTCTCCGCCCATGACGAGGCTGGCGAAAGACTCGACGACATGCCCTGCCGCTGCGGTTCCTTCGTTGCCCTTTGTCAGGACAAGGCGCGTCGTGCCGAGGTTAAGGGACAGCCTTATCAACGTGGCGATAAGCAACACGGTTGGAAAAGAACTGAATTCAAGCGATTTTCCGATAAACAAAACCGTCATCAGGATAAGGACGGAAAAAGTAATCGAAAGCGACAAGCCGATATCGATCAGAAACGGCGGAAGAGGAATGACCAACGCCGTCAAAATGACCATAAGGCCGAGGCCAAGCCAAACTTCCCCGCGTTTGAAAATTCCGCCGAAGGGGTCGGTACTTTCTATGGATGATGTTTGATCGGTCATAAAGTTAGCATCCAATAATCGGCTTTACGATGCCGCCCGTTCTTCGCCTGCGCCGCCCGGAACAGGAACGCCCTCGTCGCTGTATTGTTTAAGTTTATTCCGCAGCGTGCGGATCGAAATGCCGAGGATATTGGCCGCATGCGTTCTGTTGCCCAAGCAATGGCTGAGCGTATCGATAATCAAATCGCGTTCGACGTCCGCCACCGTTCTTCCGACCAAGCCTCCGGGGCCTGACATTGTCCCGCGGTTCAGAACGGCATGGGCGACGTCTTCTACCGGCGTCGGCGACGACGGGGCAAAAGACTGTCCCGACAACATAATTGCTTCAGGCTCTATCTTGTCGCTTTGCGCAAGAAGGACGGCGCGATGCATTGTGTTTTCAAGTTCGCGCACGTTGCCCCGCCAATGATGCGCCTGTAAGGCGGCTTTGGCGCCTGCAGACAGTGGGCGTTCGGGCAGGGCGTTGGCCTTGGCGTACTTCTCGGCAAAATGCTCCGCAAGCGGTACAATGTCCGCGACGCGATTGCGCAGCGGCGGCAGATGCAAATTGACGACGTTAAGGCGAAAATACAAATCCTCGCGAAAACGCTTGGCCTTGACTTCTTCTTCAAGATTGCGGTTTGACGTGGCAATCAGGCGGATATCGATCCTGATGGGTTGGGTGCCGCCGACGCGGTCGATTTCGCGTTCCTGAATAGCGCGCAAAAGCTTGGCCTGCAGGCGGCTGTCCATCTCGCTGATTTCATCAAGCAGAAGCGTGCCGCCGTTGGCTTCTTCGAACTTGCCG
>CAZQOE010000211.1:0-2440 GCA_964594935.1 uncultured Rhodospirillaceae bacterium
TGGATGCTGCGACTTCGCGCAGCATGACGGGGATATGGGAGGGGGTTTCGTTCAAATTATTTGCCTTTCGCGTTTTCGGATTGCGTGACGGCCGCGATGATTTTGCTGAGCGAGATATCCTTGGCGCGGGCCTTGGTGCGCGCGGCGGTCTCATGCGCGGCGAGTTTCTTGGGATCCCAGATTTGGAAAGTCTTGCGGCGGCCGACGAAGGCCACTTCTTCGGTGATGCCCACGCCCGCAAGCAAAGTTTGCGGCAGCGTGATGCGGCCTTCGCCGTCGAACGGCAGTTGAACCGAGCCGCCGAAAATCGTCGTTTCGATCAGTTCGAAAATATCGGGAGGGAGGTCTTGCTTTTCGAGGCTCTGGCTTAGCAATTCGAGGTGCGCGATCGAGCAGCCTTCAAGCGCCGCGTATTGCAGAGAACGAAAGACCACGATGCCGGACGTGTCGGCACCCAGCGCGGCGCGGAAAGGAGCAGGAACGGAGACACGGCCCTTCTTGTCGATCTTATTCACGAAACTGGACAAGAAAACGGCCATAATTTCCTCGGCACAAACAAATGGTTATCCGGATGCGACGGGCATCCTTCGAGTGGTATTAGATGGGCTTGCCCAGTCTCCCTCTGGGTTCGAATGGGATAACATGGGAAATATTGGGAGGTCAAGGGATTAGTGATTCGTTTTTGAAAAATCCTGTGGAAAATCAATTAACTAATGTCGGGGTCGAAACGACCTGTGGTGGGCGCGGGGCAGCGCGGCACTAGGGATTGGAATACCCTGTGGATAAGATATTTTTTAGGTGGAAGGGGTTAGGGGAAGATGTGAATCGGTTACTGTAACAATGAGATTGCGACAAGGATGAGAAAACCATATGACTGATTTATTATAGATGCCGAATAATCGCCGTTTTATTAGGAGCTATTGATATGAAAAAGGCTGCAGAAGCGATAACAAACAGAATAAATCCCGAAGAGAAAAACGGGGAAAAAGTTCCTCCCGACTTGGAATCCAAATCTACCAAGAGACAAACGCGGCTTGATTGGCGTTTAACAAATCCCGACGCAGAAATGTGCCGCCAAAAATTATAGAGAATATCTTTACCCGTGCGCTTTCAGCACGACCAGCGTTGCCGCGCAGGCGACGATGCCGAAGCTGGCCCACAGGCGGCCCTGATTGGGGCGGCCGACGAGGCGGTAGAAGAAAAAGATAATCACGGAATCCAGATAACGCAGCGTCGGGACGTAGGCCGGATTGTCGACGTGGTAATACGCGTAGAGAACCGAGCATATCGTGAACGCGGAAACAGCGCCTACCGTAAGCCCCGATTTAATCGCGGGCATGCCGAACATGACTTTGACCGGTAGGGGCCTTTTGATCGCGTAGTAGATCGACCACAGCGTTATCATGATGATGGCTTCGGAAAAAACGTAGCCGAAAATCCCGCTGCTCATGTCCGCCTGCTGTGTGATGTACTTGGTGAACAGCGAACCCGCGATGGCGGCGCAAAGAACGAACCAGATGACGCGAAGCGCTTTGCGCGTGACGGCGCAAGACCTTAAATTCCACGCAAAAAAAGCGGTCAGGCAGAAAACAAGGATGATACCCGCGCTGCGCCAAGGCGTCGCGGCGTATTTGTCGATGAGATTCGGGTCGATGGCGAACCAGAGGAAAAAGCTGATGAGGGGGCCCATCGGCAAAATGCGCGAGACGACGCCCGCGCCGACTTCGTTGATGCCTTTGAAAAAGACTACGTCGCTGACGACCCACATAAGGGCTTGAGTGGCCAGAAGCGCGTAAAAAACAGGATTTGTCGGTAAGCCCGTCATGATGACGGCGGGGGTCATGACGAGGACGCAGGTGGCTTTGTTCCAAAACGCCATGGCGAAGGGCGGCGTCTTGAATTTTTCCTGCAACAGCATCTGCGTCGCGGAAAGGCCGGCGGCAAGGACGCCGAAGACGGCCCAAAGGGGAACGGGGGAGACGAATTCGGCTAGGCTCATACGACCCTTACTTTGACATAGCTTCCGGGGGCGTCTTCGATGCCGTCTTTGACTTCGCGGGCGGGGATTTGCTCTCCGCCGAACGGCTCCAGCCACTTAATCCATTCCGGCCACCACGAGCCTTTATGCGGTTCGGCGTCTTTCAGCCAGTCGTCGGGGTTTTCGGGAAGTTTGCTGTTCGTCCAATATCCGTATTTGTTGACTTCGGGCGAGTTGATGACGCCCGCGATGTGGCCGGAGCCTGACAGGCAAAACGTCACGGGCCCCTTATAAAGGTGGGTCGCAACGTATGTCGAGCGCCACGGCGCGATGTGATCTTCGCGCGTCGAAAGCAGGAAGCTCGGCGTCGCGATTTCGGCCAGATCGAGCGGCACGCCTTTCATCTTGAGCGCGTTGTGTTCGATAAGCTTGTTCTCCAGATACATCTTGCGCAGGTAGTAG
>CAZQOE010000212.1:0-2425 GCA_964594935.1 uncultured Rhodospirillaceae bacterium
GGCCGAAAGAGGCCGTCACGGTCGTCGATTCACTCCAGTCCTTGGCCGAAGGGAGGAGGGGCGTTCCGACTTCGGGGAGTTCGAGAGAAATTCTTTCGGCCAGCCCGAGGCGGGCGAAGAAGTTGCGCTGCTTGACGCCGCCCAGACGCTGCGCCATGCGGGCCGAGCCGAGATTGGACGAATGGGTGAAGATTTCCGCGACGTTGAGGTTGCGCTTTTCTTTTTCAAAGTCCCGAATCTTGCGGCCCCCGATTTCAAGCGGCGTGACCGTATCGAACGTGTCGGACAGGCGCACCGACCCCGTTTCGAGCGCCAGCGCCGTGTTGAAAATCTTGAACGTCGAGCCCATTTCGTAGACGCCGAGCGTGTTGCGGTTGAAGAGCTGATCGTCGCTGGCCGCGCCCGCCCTGCCGGGATCGAAATCGGGCAGCGAAACCATGCCCAGAAGTTCGCCCGTGGCGATGTCCATCACGAGGCCCGTCGCGGCTTCGGCGCGGTAGTCGTTCATGGCAGAAGCCAGTTCGCGCCGCAGGATGGATTGCACCCGTAAATCCAGCGCCAGCGCGAGGGGTTCCGGATTTTCGTTCAGGCGCTTGTCCATCGATCTTTCGACGCCCGCCAGACCGTTGTTGTCGATATCGCTGAAGCCGACGATATGGGCCGCCATATTGCCAGCCGGATAAAGGCGGCGCTCATCGGGAAGAAAATTAAGACCCGCGATGCCGAGTTTGTTGACTCCGTAGTACTGGCGCGGAGTCAGATGGCGGCGGATAAGGGCGCAATGTTTGCCGCTTTTTAAATCTTTTTCCAATTCTTTCGCGTCGAGTTCGGGGAGAACCGCAAGCAACTGTTTCGCCGCTTTGTCGGGATCGAGGATCGCTTTGGAGTCGGCGCAGAGGGAAACGGTCGGCAAGGATGTCGCGAGAACCGTTCCGTGGCGGTCCGTGATATCGGCGCGGCTGATGGGGTTTTCGCCCGGCTGGGCGCGCACGACCGGCGTTTCGGCATCGCCGCTCATCGTCAAATAGGCGAGCCTTCCGCCGATGGTTATCCATGCAAGCGAGAAGATAAGAAAGACGACGCCAAGCCGCGCTTTGGCTGTCCCCAAGGCTTGTTCGCGGGGAGTCGCGAGGCGGTGTCTTTTCGGCGGGGAGAACAAGCCCGGCAGGCTGGGCTGCGACAAGGACTTTAAACCGGAAAGACTCCATTTCTTCATGGACGCAAGCCCAACCTTCCGATAACGGCGCTCAGATTATCCGAAGGTGCCGCCGATGCCGCGCGTTGGATTGTCACGTGGTCGTTGATGCGTCCGGCGTTGAGAGAGGCCAGAATGCGGTCTTGCTTGGTGCGGGGTTTGTCGGGCGCTTTCTGCGCCATGAGGGGCTTTTTCGGTTCCGCCGTGACAGGGGCGGGCGCCTTTGCCATGGATCGGGCCAAGAGGACAGGGGCGGGCACGCCTTCCTGCATCGGCACGAAGTCGTTGATGTCGCAAAGCGCGGCGACGCGGGCGGGTTCCGTCAGCTTCAGTCCCAGATGTTTCTTGGCTTTCGTTTCGATGCGGGCGGGGTTGGACAGATAGACCCATTCGGCTTTCAGCACATGGATGCTTTTCTGTTCGTCTTCGATCTGCGCGTTGAGATCGCGGAGCTGCTTGTCGAGCGCGTGGACCTTGTCGCTTGTTTGATAGAGCATCAAACTTGAGGCGATGGTCATGCCGAGCCAAAAAAGGACTGTGGAGTAGGAGCGGATCATGATTGCTCCTTATCTGCCGGTACTTCCGTGCGTTCGGCGACGCGGAGTTTGGCGGAGCGCGCGCGGGGATTGGCGGCGATTTCTTCGTCCGTCGGCG
The DNA here is from genome assembly GCA_964594935.1 of uncultured Rhodospirillaceae bacterium. Taxonomy (GTDB): domain Bacteria; phylum Pseudomonadota; class Alphaproteobacteria; order UBA9219; family UBA9219; genus CAIXLI01. Next base: position 1,850 of record CAZQOE010000212.1, read on the forward strand.
TTTGGGGCTTCTTCGTGATGATTTTAAAAAGAGGCTTTTGTTTTCCGTGGTCGTTCGCGGGGAGATGCCGCGAGGGAGCCGCGCCCATGCCGCTGTTGTCGCGCATGAAATCTTTTACGATGCGGTCTTCGACCGAATGGAAGGAGACGACCACGAGGCGGCCTTTCGGATTCAGCAAGGTCTTTGCGGCGTCGAGGGCGCGGGTGAGTTCGCCCATTTCGTCGTTCACGTAAATGCGCAGGGCCTGAAAGCTGCGCGTCGCGGGGTCGAGGCCGTCGTTTGAGCGCGGCACCGCGCTGCGGATGATTTCGGCCAACTGCGCCGTGCGGGCGATGCGTTCCTTGGCGCGTTCTTCGGCGACGCGGCGGGCGACGCGGCGGGAGAAGCGTTCGTCGCCGAGCATGTATAAAATGTTCGCGAGGTCTTCCTCTTTCATGTCGTTGACGACGTCGGCGGCGCTGGGGCCCGATTTGCTCATGCGCATATCAAGCGGGCCGTCGGCGCTGAACGAAAAACCGCGTTCGGGATCGTCGAATTGGGGAGAGGAGACGCCGAGGTCGAGCGCGATGCCGTCGA
>CAZQOE010000213.1:0-2381 GCA_964594935.1 uncultured Rhodospirillaceae bacterium
AAACCCGTTTGCTAATTGAAAATATCGCCAAGGACGGAACGAACATCGATAAAGAAGGGAAAGAAGCCATCGAATGCGCTTTTCGTTTACGCGAGCAACGAAGGCCTATCGAGAGAATTTTCGGTGTTACAAATTTTTGCGGCCTTTCTTTGCACGTCGATGAAAACGTCTATAAGCCCTATCCGGAGACGGAAGACCTTGTTCATTACGCTTTGGAATGTCTTGGCGATAAAAAGAAAGACGTTCGGATTCTTGACCTCGGCACCGGAACGGGGTGCGTTCTTCTGGCGCTTCTTCATGCGTTGCCGCAAGCGTCGGGCATCGGCATCGACATCAACGAAAAAGCGCTGGACGTCGCGCGCCTGAACGCCAAGGAAAACGGGCTTCTTGGCAGGGCCGAATTCAGGATGGGTAATTGGGGTAGCGGGGTTTATGAAAAATTCGATCTGGTTGTTTCGAACCCCCCGCGCGCGCCGACGGCCTATATCCCCCACCTTTTGCCGGAAATGAGGAACTTCGATCCGCTTGTTTCTTTGGATGGTGGCGCGGACGGTTTGGATTTTGTCAGAAAGGTAGCGCAGGATTTTCAGCGGCTGTCGAACGACAAGGCTTTATGCCTGTGCCAGTTGGGGCCGGTTTATGCCGCCGAGGTTTCGCGGATTTTTAAGAACGCTGGGTTTAAAGATTCGACCATAGTTGGCAATTATGCGGGCGAGCCGTGCTGCATTATTGTTAAAAAAGGGTATGAGGACGGCCCGTTTAAACAGGCCAAAACGGGCTTGTTTGCGCGATTTTTCGTATGGTTACTGAATAGTTTCAAACGTACAACCAATTGAAACATAAATATAAATCGATGTAACGAAAGTAATTGGATCGTATAAACTGAAGCTTAAATATGGTATGATATAGAATGTGTTGAGATATTTAGAATTGAATTTGAAGGAGCGATATTATGCCAGTCGGAAAATTTGATCCTAAAACCGGAACGATGACGTTTCCGGATAAGCCCTCGCCCGAATTTGTGGAACATTTCAATACGGTTTTTGACAGAAATCCCGGCGGCGTTTTCTGTAATATTATGAAGGGCGATAACTGGTCGGCAACAAAACCAAATACCGCATTTTATAATCCTGACACGAGGAATCCCTTTAAACTTTACGCCTTCCTTGTTACCGGAAAAATACCCCATGGGTATACACTTAAAGATCCCGTGGGCGAAGATACTTTTTGCTCTATCAGCGGCATTAATGAAGGCTGGAACAAGAACCACTTCCATACAACATGTAAGGTTCAAATCAACCGCGAAACCGGCGAGATTAAAATCCATCGTTTTGATGAACTTAACGGCGCCAATCAAAGATTGGCTGCCGCGAAATTGGCCTATGCTTTTAATGAACTGTACGACGGAAAGGTTAGAATAGATCCGGCTGGCAATTCTGTGTTTAATCAAGCGATCTATCGCCAGTTTTATTTAATGCACCAAAGAGGAATCAACGTCAAAGTCACAGGATTTAACCCCACGGACGCCGAAATGAGGCAGATGGGGATAGACCCCAGAGAAGTGGCCGTTTGGAAACAAGAGATTAAAGACGCAGAAGATGCGCCGAAAATCGCTGAGAAAAATAGGTTGGCTGCAGAGGAGGCTGCAAAAGCGGCCAAGATTGCCGCTGAGAAGGCTGCTGCTGATAAAAGAGCTGATGATTTGTTGAAGGCAACTCAAGAAAGTGCGCAAGCTTCAAAAGATGCAGCGCAAGCTTCAAAAGATGCAGCGCAGGCTTCAAAAGATTTGCTCGCGTTTTTGAAGGGCAATCAGCCTCAGAATACTCAGCCGCCAAATCCTCCGGCACCTCCGGTTCCGCCGCCTGTAACGCCGCCAACAACGCCTCCAACGAGGCCGACGCAAAATACGACTCCGCCCACACAGGGCGGGCCGAAGCCTAAATAAGAAAAAGCCCCCGAAAGGGGGCTTTTTTTTAATGGTGCCGTTGGAGAGATTGGCTTCTCGGCGCTGCGCGCCGCTCGCCCTGCCACTCGCGACCTAATATTTTTTTAGTCGCTCGGGTCATGAACTCGGGGGATTAAATCCAAACTCGCTGTTACCATTAAAAAAGGGGGCTAGTGCCCCCTTTTATAATGGTGCCGTTGGAGAGGATTGAACTCCCGACCTTGGCTTTACGAAAGCCCTGCTCTACCGCTGAGCTACAACGGCGCACCCTGCCCTTTTCCTTATTTTCGGGCAGGCGTTTGCTCTTAAAGGCTTCCCGTTGTTTCGTCAACTGTTGCCTTATACGAAATCCTCGCTTATACCGATGCGACCCGTTTTTAGGAGACTCGTTGCTATGCCGTACGTCGTTACAGAAGCCTGCATCCGTTGCAAATAC
>CAZQOE010000214.1:0-2381 GCA_964594935.1 uncultured Rhodospirillaceae bacterium
GGGCGAAGTTGATGCCTGAAGGCCACGAATCCGCGATTTTATTGTTCTGACCCTGCTTTAGTTGTTGACGAAACTCAGTTTTTCTTTAACTTGGCGCCACTTGTTGAAACTTTTGATAGGAGCTTTCCATACCTTTACCACCGATGAACCGGAGCCGTTCTGCCGAGCCCCCCCGCCGCGAAAAAGACGACGGCCCCCGTGTTAATAGCGACATCACATCCCGCCAGGTTCGGGTTGTCGATGCAGACGGCGAAATGCGCGGCGTTATGGCTATACGAGACGCCATCACCCTTGCCGAAGAATCCGGCCTCGATCTCGTCGAAATTTCCCCCAATGCCGATCCGCCCGTGTGCAAGGTGCTGGACTACGGCAAATACAAATACGAAATGCAGAAAAAGGCCAACGAGGCCCGCAAGAAGCAGAAAGTGGTCGAGCTTAAGGAAATCAAGCTCCGCCCCACGATCGACGACCACGACTTCGCCATCAAAATGAAAAGCTCGATCGCCTTTTTGAAAGACGGCGACAAGGTCAAGGTCACTATGCGATTCAGGGGCCGCGAAATGGCGCATCAGGAGATTGCCTATCAGGTTTTTGCTCGCGTCAAGGCCGAGCTTGAGCCTTATGGCAAGATCGAATCCGACCCCAGCTTCGAAGGCCGCCAGATGATTATGGTGATGTCGGCGAAGTAAAAAGGGCGGGATATCCGTCGTTTTTCAAAATTCTTTCTATCGGGATACCGCCGCGTATTGCTGCGCGCACGGGTTTTTACGCTTGTTTTACAGGCCGGAACAACGAGTTATTTGAAGGCCTGTAAATTCATTCGAATTTCGAAATTACTCAAATTTTCATAAATACTTAGCATCTTTAAGGCCATGGTAACCCATCGGTGGGATACTCAAACTTGGGAAGTCTTCTGCTTTTTTGCAGAAATTCTAGAGGGTTTGAGAGGTCAGAAACTTATGGCCAAGTTTTTGTCATGCTTGCAATTCTATTCCCGAACGCGGGGCAGGAATAACTCGCGCCGCGGCGCTTTTGCGCCGGAATTCGCGCTGATCGCGGGGCCCTTCTTCTTCCTGCTTATGGGCGTCGTCGAACTTTGCTTGATAGAAGGCGCCCAGCAAATTCTTGAAAACGCCGCCTATAATACATCGCGTTTGGGTAAAACGGGATATCATGAAGAGGGAAAAACGCAAGAAGAGGCCATCAATCAAATTCTTGTCAGAGAATTATCGAGCTATGGGGCGCTTATTGATCCTTTGCATGTGACGACGACGCAAACCATTTATAGCACGTTCGCCGATGCCGCCGCAGGGGGGGGCGCTTCAGGATACGGCGGGCAGGGCGAGATCGTCGCCTATACCATCACGTATCCGTGGAAACTTTTTACGCCGCTTATGTGCACGCTGATGGGAAGCGCGTGCAAAACAGGCGGGATTGTTGAATTGACTTCGACCATTTTGGTGCGCAATGAACCGTACGGCTAGAAACAGGCTAATCCAAAAGTTTAAACGCGGATGCAAGGGCATCGCCGCGGTCGAATTCGCGTTGACTCTTTCGATCTGGATGACGCTGTTGCTCGGCGTTGCCGACGGGTCTTATTATTTACTTATCAACGAAAGGGTCGACCGTATTTCCTATACCGTCAGCGACATCGTCACGCAGTACCAGACGAAGACGACGGGGCAGGAAAGTACGTTGACGCTCTCTAAGCTCGCCGACATCATGTTGGGCGCCGTGCAGTTGATGCAGCCGATTTCTTTTAATCCGGACGGCATGGGGACGATGGATCCGGAAACGGGGCAATATCCCGCTGCCGTCGGGTATATTATCGTGACGTCGGTATACAAGGACCCCGATACCGGTTTGAGCGTCGTTAAATGGCAATACGCCTATCCGCCTTCGGGAAACGGCGTCAGCATGCCTCCAAGCCAGATCGGGCCATCGACGCCAGGGAGTCCGACATATTCAGCCACGCCTGACGGGTTGGCGCTGAACGACAGGGACAATGTGATTTTTACCGAAGTTTATTACACTTTTTCGCCGTTGTTTTTGGATCAGTTTATTTCAAGGGTCATCTATCGCGTCGCTGCCTATAAACCGCGATTGAGCCCTCTGATTAATGCGCCGACATAGGAGGTACCATGATGTACGCACGCTGGAAAAAAAGTCTGTTCGAAAAGGCCGCCCTTTTTGCGCGGTCGGATTCGGGCATGACCTTGCCTTTGCTGGCGCTCTCGCTTCTTGCGTTGACCGGCTTTACCGGCATCGCCATCGACGTCGGCAGGGTGCAGATGGTGCAATCGAAACTTCAGTTTTCGGTCGACTCGGCGGGCCTTGCCGCAGGCGCAACGGTTAGCACGGCCAACGCCACGACCGAGTTC
>CAZQOE010000215.1:0-1024 GCA_964594935.1 uncultured Rhodospirillaceae bacterium
CACTTCAGGCCCGAACTTATTGTCATGCCGCATGCCGATGACGGACATGCGACGCACAGAAGCACATACCTTCTCGGCATGGATGCGTTGGCAACTTTATCGAAAGATTTTACCTGCGCCGTCGCGCTGACCGAATACTGGCAGCCCATCATCGCACCCAACGCGATGATTGGCGCGAGAGAAGAAGACGTCGCGACATTGATGTCGGCTTTGGCCTGCCATGCAGGCGAGGTAGCGCGTAACGCTTACGACCGGCGTTTTCCGTCTTTTCTGATCGACACCGTCCGTCGCGGCGAAATTCTGGCGGGTCAGGGAAAAGCCTCCCCCGCGATGGATTTCGGGCAGATGCTGACCCTCGGCGTCTGGCTTAAAGGCAGGTTTGTTCCCTCGGCCTTAAACCGCCTTGTCGGCACGGGTGATTCTGTCGCCGCCCTGTTTGGGTGAAAGACACCCTGAGAAAAGGTCGGCTGGATGGGTTATTAACCCTGTTTTTAGTGATTTTAATGAAATTTCCTTGCTTTGATGCCACTGGGCCTTAAAATTCGCCCCTCGAACGCTTAACTCTTTGACGGCAAGGAATTTCCTTATATATACATCGCTCCTTTAGGGACAGAGTAAGCATGGCAACGACCAAAAAATTGGCAAAGAAAAAACCAGCACCTCACGCAGCTAAGCATCAGAAGGCGAAGCCTAAACAGAAGGCGAAGCCTGTTGCCAAGAAACCTGCGCCCAAAAAGGTCGCGCTTAAGAAACCCGCGCCCAAAATTATCGCCAAGGCGAAGCCTGTCCTCAAGGTCATCCCTAAGAAAGAAGAAGTGAAAAAATCAGCAACCAAGAGCGTCGTCGGCGTTCCTTTTGTTAAAGCCGCGCCCGCCGCCAAGGTTGCGCCGCCGCCAAAGCCGGAAGCCAAGCAAGCTGCCCTTCCGTTGCCGGAACCGGACGAAGCGCCCAAGACCGACGAAGACGCGATCATCAGCGCGACGGCCGACGCCAAGCTTAAACAACTGCGCATCCAGGAGCGCAC
>CAZQOE010000215.1:1034-2370 GCA_964594935.1 uncultured Rhodospirillaceae bacterium
ATCAAGAAGATGATCAAGAAAGGCAAGGATCGCGGCTACGTTACGATCGACGAAATCAACGCCGCCCTGCCGCAGGACAAAATCAATTCCGACATGATCGAAGACACGATGGCGATGCTGTCCGAAATGGGCATCAGCGTCACCGAAGGCGACGACGACGAAGCCGCGAAACCCGAAAAAGAAGGCGAAGAAGGCGAAAAAGAAGAGGAAGAAGAAAAGGGCAACGTCAACGAAGATCTGGGCCGCACCGACGATCCCGTGCGCCTGTATCTGCGCGAAATGGGCTCGGTCGAGCTTCTGAGCCGCGAGGGCGAAATCGCCATCGCCAAGCGCATCGAAGCCGGCCGCGAAATGATGATCAGCGGAATTTGCGAATCCCCGCTCACGATTCAGGCCATCCTCGGCTGGCACGACGCGCTGAACGACGGCAAGATGCTGCTGCGCGACATCATTGACCTTGAAGCCACGTACGGCGGCGCGCCGCAAAGCGAAGCCGAAATGCTGGGCGAAGGCGAAAGCGCCGAAGTCGCGGAAGTTCAGGAAGAAGAAAAACCCGAAGGCGAAGAAGGCGAAGGCGGATTCGACGACGAGGAACAGGAAAACCTGTCCCTATCGATGCTTGAAGAAAAGCTGAAGCCCCAAGTTCTTGAGACGTTCAGCAAAATCGGCGGCGCTTATACGCGCTTGTACAAGCTTCAAGCCGCGCGCATCGCTGCGACGCAAAAGGGCGAACAGCCCACGCCGCAATCGGATAAGAAGTTCGACAAGACGAAGGAAGAGCTTGTGGACTTGGTGCGCACGGTGCGCCTGAACAACAACCGTCTTGAACAGTTGGTACAACAGCTTTACACCTTGAACCGCCGTTTGGTTGGCATCGAAGGGCGCATCTTGCGTCTGGCCTCCGACAGCGGCGTTAATCGGGAAGATTTCCTCGCCCGCTATACCGGACACGAGCTTGACCGCAACTGGCTGCACGACGTTTTGCACGGCAAGGTCGTCTCGCCCATCAAGAAAATCGTCGCGAAGCTGAGCAAAGGGCAGAAAGCGCCCCCCGCTCCTGCCGCCGACCCCAACGCGCCGAAATTCGTTGCGCCAAATGTTAAGGCGTGGACGAAATTCAACGAACGCCATGAATCCGAAACCGACCGCCTGCGCGCCGAAATCGCGTCTATTTGCGACGAAGCCGGACTTCCTTTAGGCGACTTCAAGCGCATCGTCATGACGGTGCAAAAAGGCGAACGCGAATCCAACCGCGCCAAGAAGGAAATGGTCGAAGCCAACCTTCGCCTCGTCATCTCCATCGCCAAGAAATACACCAACCGCGGCCTGCAGTTCC
>CAZQOE010000216.1:0-304 GCA_964594935.1 uncultured Rhodospirillaceae bacterium
GTACTGGTATGGGTCGCGCCTTTCGATCAAGCAGGCGCGCAAGCTGGTTCCATTTAACAACGCAACGTCGCTGCAGGTCTGTATCGCCGTTCTGGCCGGCATGATTTGGGCGCTTGAAAACCCCAAGCGGGGCATCGTGGAACCGGAATATATGGATTCCGACCGCGTCATGGAAATCGCCACGCCCTATCTGGGCGAAGTCGTCGGTGTCTGGGGCAACTGGACGCCCATTCAGGACCGCGGCGTTCTATTCCCTGAAGACATGGACACGGCGGATCCTTGGCAGTTCAAAAACGTTCTGGTT
>CAZQOE010000216.1:314-2363 GCA_964594935.1 uncultured Rhodospirillaceae bacterium
CTTAAAAGGACAACCCAATGCCCTTTTTGACATGGGATGACTATACAATGAGCGTCCATGTCGGCGTTCTTGATGACGATCACAGAAGAATGGTGTCTATGATCAACGACCTTTTCGGTTGCATCCAGAACGGGCAATGCAAAAAGACTATTACCGACACGGTCGATGCTTTAGTCGTTCGCGCAATCGAGCATTTTGCTCTCGAGGAAGCTCTTTTCGAGAAGACGGGCTATCCCGACGCCGCGACGCATAAAAAGGAACATGCGGAAATGACCCAACGCATTCTGGCTTACCAAAAAGAATGTAAAAGCGGAAATCCGGATGCGCTCACCGTCGAAAAGGCGAATTTTATTTGGACATGGCTTGTGGACCACGATTTAACGTTCGATAAAAAATACGCCCCTTATCTAAACGGCAAAGGCGTCATTTAGCGATAAACGTTTGCCCTTTTTTTGGATCAGTCATGTCTTTTAACTCCGGTTACGTCCGCCACTTTGTCGCCTGCAATACATGCGATTTAAGCCATTTTGCGCCGTTTTTTATCGACAGCAAAAGCTATGGGCGGATAAAGAAAGACGCGGCGGATTTCCTGCTAAAAGAAACAGATCTTTTCGAACCGAAAGACGGCGGAATCTCCCTTTCCCCGCGCTTTACCGGCTTCGACTCGCGCAGCGACGCTTTGATGCAGGCCACGATGGCCCTCACCGGATTTTTCGGCAAAAAACTGCGGAATGAAATGTACCCGCTCGTTGAAAAATGGGGGGATGAGCCTTTGGCGCAGATGGACCGCATCGCCGTGCCGTGGTTTGGCATCCGCGCATGGGGCGTTCACGTCAACGGCTATGTCCGGAAAAAAGACGGGCTTTACCTTTGGGTGGGAGAACGCGCCGCCAATAGGCTCATCGAACCGGGCAAGCTCGACAATCTTATCGGCGGCGGACTGCCCGTCGGCCTGACGATAGAGCAAAACCTGTGCAAGGAAGCCAAGGAGGAAGCGGGCATCGACGCATCCGTAGCGCTGACGGCGAAATTGATACGGACGATAGATTACCTGCGCGAGCTTCCGGACGGATCGCGCAACGATTCACTCTTTATTTACGACCTAGAACTGCCGGAAAATTTTACGCCCCGGAATACGGACGGCGAGGTCGCGGCTTTTCATCTTATGCCGATCAAAGAAGTAGCCGCCCTTATTTGCGATACCGATAAATTCAAGTTCAACTGCTCTATGATAATCGTTGATTTTATGATGCGGCACGGGTTTTTGACGCCTCAAACTACCGAATTTAGGCAACTCAACGAGTGGCTCGAAAAACCTCCTTTGGCTTAACCCTAAGACCTTCCAATGAAAGTATTTCAGGCCTCGTTTTCCATTTGAACAAAGCCTTTGGGATGATATCCCTCTCTCACTTTTCCAGGATGAGGGAGACCGTATATGTCTGAAAGTAGCACTTGGCATTTACTTTATTCACAAGAGGCCGCGAGCCAGAAACCTCTCTTTCCGAACAGGCAGTATCATTGCGTCATCCACTACCGCGGCAAGTTCTACGTCTTCACAGAATTAAGCAAGAATGGCAAAAGTGAAACTTGCCCCGATGCAATAGATATCGGGAGGATTGACTTATCCGAAGGCACTTTTATCGAAGATTTTGGTGGTCCAAAAACGTGGTCGCAAATCGAAATCGGCCTCCGAATGACCCTCGTTCCGGACGCCGAAATCAAGCGCATGAAAAAAACTTGCGTCCAACGGCATTGGCTCTTTCATGGGGAAACAAACTGCAAAGACGCCTCGACAGACGGACCACGAAAAGAATATGCCATTTACGACGCCTTGCAGGGCAAGATTTTCTTTCCGACAAATGTCAAAAAAAGCGACGACAACAGCGAGCTGTCTTCCGACCATTTTAAAAGACAGAATCTTGAGTATTTGGGAACGATCTATCTTGACTGTACGACGGCATGCTTTGTCGGCAGAACAGGAAACATTACTGTCGAGGATGTCAGACAAAAGCTTCGGTGGCTCAACCGCACGAAAGACGAAATTACAAA
>CAZQOE010000217.1:0-2353 GCA_964594935.1 uncultured Rhodospirillaceae bacterium
CGCCGCTTTCACCGGAGTTTATTCCGCGAGCATCGACTGTGCCGGAAACAAGCGCGGTGCTGTTTCCGCTTTTTATATTTTGAGAGGCACGACTGCCTGCGGCAGAGATGATGATTTCGCCGTTCTTTACGCCCGCGCTTTGCGCCCGCAACGTGCCGCCGTTCGTGATAAGGCTGTTGACGATTTGACTGCCTGCGGCGGCGGTCAGCGCGATTTTTCCTCCGTCGGCCCGAATAATACCGTTGTTCGCGACAAGCTGTGATTTGACTTGGTCAGAGACCGCGACTTCCATAAGGCTGTCGCCGTACATATCGACCGTCGCCGTGTCGCCGCTGGCCAAATGAACTTTTCCCAGCGTGGCGGTAATGACGCCGTTATTGACAACATTGGGCGCGACGAAACCGACAAGCCCCGCCTCTTTGGCGGTAATCTGGCCGTCGTTGATGATGGAGGCCGAGGGCGACCCTTGCTTGATGAACGCAAGGCTGCCTCCCGCCATGAATGGGTTCGTGTCGACATCGGCGGTCGCGGCGACGATGCCGTTGACATCAACCCGCGCATTTTGGCCGAACAGAACGCCGTTCTGATTGATGATAACGACATTGCCATTGGCCAGCAGGTTTCCGTCGATGCGGGTCGCGATGTTGCTGTTGACGCGATTGACGGCGATGGAAGAACTGGATGGCTGAACAAACTTTGTCGTCTCTCCGCGCGCAATGTCGAAAGAATTCCAGTTGATAAGCGCGCGATCGGTCAGTTGGTTTATGGTGAAAGTCGTGCCCGTTTGGGCAAAGGTCGCCTGTCCCCCTTCGACGGTGCCGCCCTGCGGATTTGCGCATGCAGGGATAGGCGCCAACAGCGATACCGCTGTGAGGCAGGTGGTTGACAACAAAAGACGCGTACTCATACGCATACGAGGCAATGCCTTTGCATCATGAGCATACAAAAAGAACCAGCATATAGATGTAGGTAAAGGTGGTTATCAAAAGGTTAACGATCTGGGTTTTCCCCAGAATCATCAAATAGTTAACCGCCTAAAAAGACATGGAAATCTGGAACATAAGCCGGGGGCCGCTCTTGCTTGCCCAAGGATAATTTGGCGTCCCGATACCATGCGAGATAGGCCACGCAAGCCCGAAATTTCCGAACAGGCCGAAATCGGAGCTTCCCCTGATTCCAAATCCGGCCGACGCGCCCAGCGCGGGACTACGTTCGCCTGAGCCGTTGTTCCAAACCTTGCCGATATCCATGAAGGCGTAGGGCGTAAGAATTAATGCGCTGCGCGAGTTCAACCCGTTATAACGCATTTCCAGCGAACCGCTGATCCCTTCGTCGCCGGTAAATTCCGACAAGTCGTAAGCACGCCCGAAAGTCTGCCCGCCATAGCCGTACTGCTCGGACGAATACAAAGTATCCGAAGTGGCTTGGCCGCTCATTGATAACAAAGCCGACCAATCGTTATCGATGTTTTGAAGACGCGAAAGAAACATCTCGCCCTTCAGGAAATAAGGCGTTGCGTCCGCGCGCGACAAATTAGGCGCGTTCTTCGCGCTTGCGCCGAAAACATTCAAGCCATGGCTTAGGGTAAAGTTGATTGAATTGCTACCCAGCCAGTCGTCCAGATTGTCGTACCCGATAGAGGCGCGCGCGGCGCGAATACGGTCGCGGGTAAGCGTCGAGCCGAGCATATCCGTATCCACGTCTCTTCCGTCAAGCGACAACCGCAGGACGAGATTTTCTTGCCGCTGCCTGATCCATTGCCACGAAAGACTTGTGCCGATAAAGGTCGATGCGCTGGCAATATCATAAGTTCTGAGCGTGTAGCCGGGGCGCGTGTGCGTAAAGCTGCCGCTGAAATTAAGCGTGACATCCGGCGCGATAATGATGGAGTGATTTATGGCCGCCGTTTTCAAAGGCTTCGGAGGTATAGAGATTTGTACTGAAAACGATGTTTGTTGAAGGGGAATGAAGCTGGTCGTGTAACTCAGAGAGGCCTCTTGCGATCCCAAATAACGCGAGTTCAGGTTGTCGATGGTCGCCAGGCCGATGCCTTCTTTCGGCGCGGGAATTATAGCAAGAGTGATGGCGCCTTTTTGCGCGGTCGTATGTGACGAAAGGACTGCGCGAAAGGAGTGCCCGGGCAAGTCGTTCAATCGAAGAATAAAACTCTCCAAAGTTTCCGCCTTCAAGGGCTTTTCCTGCAACAGGCGATCGATATATTCTTTGACGATGCCGTTGTTGCCAAGGTCGCCGTCGATATCGACTTTGCCGACATAGCCTTCCACGGCCTTGATGACGGCGACCCCTTTGTTTTTGATATGCTGATCGGGAACAAACGCCAGCGACAGAAAGT
>CAZQOE010000218.1:0-311 GCA_964594935.1 uncultured Rhodospirillaceae bacterium
CATTCATTTTCCGAGAATTTAGGTTTTAAGTCCGCCTCATTTTTTTCAAAGAAAAATGGGCCAAAAACTTCATATTTCATTGGGGTTTGTTGACAGATTGTTAATCCTGTTGTGATAAGTTGGGCATATCGAACAGCCAAAAAGACAAGGAAATACGCCATGTTCAGCGCTCTTCCGACGGCCATAACGGGCCTCTATCAGGCCGTTGCCCATGCGACACAGTCGGCGAGCAACATAGCTAACGCTTCGTTAACAGAGAAAAATGTGGACGAAGACCTCGTCAAATTAAGCATGGCAAAGACGGAATACGG
>CAZQOE010000218.1:321-2348 GCA_964594935.1 uncultured Rhodospirillaceae bacterium
AACGCCGCCACGATCAAAACCGAGCAGAAAATGCACAAGGCATTGCTCGATATAATTGCGTAAAATAAGCCAATCCCGATCATTCAAAATCCCCGCCTTCGCGGGGATTTTCTTTTCTTTTTTCGTCATTCCGCAAAATGCGCTTTTGCTACCTGCAAACGCGCATTTATGCGGAATCCGATTTGGTTTCTTTCTTCTTCGTCACACCGGCGAAAGCTGGTGTCCAGATTGAAATCTTTTTATTCATAAATGAAAGCTGAAGACAAAGAACGTAGCGAACAAAATCATTCATTGTGGTGCTTTCAAATATAATAAGTAAATTAAATAACGCCGAAATATTTTAGGATCCACGTTGCTCCCCAAAAAATAAGAAATAATTCTAAGCATAAGCCAATAAAAATAAACAAGCCTATAGAATATCTAATAAACAACTCAATTAAATGAGGGCGTGCTTCAAAAATTTTGAAAATTACTAGCGTAAGCAGATTTCCCACTAAAACTGCTCCGGCTATTTCGAAGAACATGGCAGTCCCTTACCCCTTCACCGTCACATCTTCTTTTTGTTCGCCCGCCGTTTTCGGCGCTTCGGTGGTTGCGTGGACTTCAAACGTCAACTTATCCGCAGCCGCATCCAATCCCACCGTCACCGCGCCGCCTTTTTGCAATGCGCCGAACAGCAATTCTTCCGCCAACGGCTTTTTGACGTGCTCTTGAATAATCCGGCTCAACGGCCTCGCGCCATAAAGCGGGTCAAACCCTTTTTTCGCCAACCACGTGCGCGCCTCGGGCTGCAATTGTATCGTCACGCCGCGTTCGCCCAATTGTCCCTCAAGCTGAAGAACGAATTTCTCGACGATCTTCTCGACGGTCTCGTGCGACAGGGGCTTGAACGAAACAATCGCGTCCAAACGGTTGCGGAACTCCGGCGTAAAAAGCTTTTCGATCGCCGACGTATCGTCGTCCATGCGTTGTTCGCGCCCGAACCCTATGGCGGCCTTCGCCATATCGGCCGATCCTGCGTTCGTCGTCATAATCAAAATGACGTTGCGGAAATTGACGACCTTGCCGTTATGGTCGGTCAACATGCCGTGGTCCATGACCTGCAGCAGAAGATTGTACAAATCCGGATGCGCTTTTTCGATCTCGTCCAGCAGCAACACGCAATGCGGATGCTGGTCGACGGCGTCGGTCAAAAGGCCGCCTTGGTCGAACCCGACATATCCGGGGGGCGCGCCGATAAGCCGAGACAAGCTGTGCTTCTCCATGTATTCCGACATATCGAAGCGTTTCAATTCGACGCCTAGGCTCGCGGCCATCTGCCGCGCCACTTCTGTCTTGCCGACCCCCGTGGGGCCCGAGAACAAATAACAGCCGATAGGCTTTTCCGGCTCGCGCAATCCGGCGCGCGCCAGCTTAATCGCCGAAACCAAAGAGCCGATGGCGGCATCCTGCCCGAAAACAAGCGTTTTCAAATCGCGGTCAAGGTTGCGCAGCGCCTCGCGGTCGTCCGATCCGACGGTCTTGGGAGGCACGCGCGCCAATTTGGCGACGATGGCTTCCATTTCCTCGACGCCCAGCACAAGTTTGCGTTCGTTGGGCGGTACAAGCATCTGCGACGCGCCCGCTTCGTCAATCACGTCGATGGCCTTGTCCGGCAGCTTGCGGTCGTTGATATATCGGGCCGAAAGCTCGACGGCGGCGCGGATGGCGTCGTCGGTAAAGCGCAAATTGTGATGTTTTTCATAGACGGGCTTCAACCCCGCCAGAATTTTGACCGCATCCTCGACCGAAGGCTCGTTGACGTCGATTTTCTGGAAGCGCCGCGCCAATGCATGGTCTTTCTCGAAATGATTGCGGTATTCCTTGTACGTGGTCGACCCGATGCACCGCAAAGACCCGTTCGCCAACGCGGGCTTCAAAAGGTTCGACGCGTCCATCGAGCCGGACGACGTCGCGCCAGCGCCGATAACGGTGTGAATCTCGTCGATAAACAAAACGGCGTGCGGAATGGCCTTCAGTTCCTTCAA
>CAZQOE010000219.1:0-777 GCA_964594935.1 uncultured Rhodospirillaceae bacterium
TTCGTTCTGAGCCATGATCAAACTCTCAAGTTTAATCTAGTTTATTCAGAACAATTTTAGTTGTTCAAACTACTTGGTGTTGTCGAAACAACACCTTGACTTGGGGTTCTCTGTACACAACGATTTAATTTGCATTAAACCGTTATTTTACGCGCTGTCTCGCTTACCGCGAAACAGCAATGCATTCTTTCGAATGCATCGAACTTTTATCAAGGATGCGTAACGACAAACCGTATTCATTTTTTAGCCGATACAATCGGCTAAGAAACGTTTTTGATATCATCGGCCAGTCGCTGCGTTTTTAAGGCGCAACTTCCCACCGCGGATCGCCGTCTGCGCATCCCTTCTCATCCATATTCACAATTTCCAAGAACAAGACCGAATAACCGATCCGCGGATCGTTGAAAAGACGAAACAACAGACCACGCGACAAATGGGCTTTTAAACCGTTTTTGACGCTAGATGTTGTTAGATGTCAACAATACCACTTCCAGAAGTCACGTCGTGGCTTCCGACAGGGGGCGGAACTTACTGATTCTAAGGGGGTATGTCTAGGGGAAAATTTACAATCTTTTCATTATTTTTTCTTGACTCGATGGGGGAAAAATTAATTGCGCTTTTTTGTCGGTGCGGAAGTGCATAAAACCCCTTTAAAACCGAGCTTATTTCGCTTTTTTGAAAGGTTAATTCTGGGCGTCCAAAACCAGCAATAATCCCTTCAGGTAGGCGCTTTCGGGCAGATGAAGATGCGTGGGGTGGTCGGGCGCGGCATGGCAA
>CAZQOE010000219.1:787-2347 GCA_964594935.1 uncultured Rhodospirillaceae bacterium
GGGCGTCTTTAAGGCCTGAGGCAACTTGTTCAATAAAGACGGGCAATTCCATGTTGTGGCTGCACGAGGCGATGAACAAAAAGCCGTTCTTTTTTGTGACCGATGCCGCCAATTTCGCCAGTTTTCGATAGCCGCGGCTGCCGCTGGCGATATCCTTTCGCGATTTGACGAACGCGGGCGGATCCGCGACGACGATTTGGAATTTTTCTGCTGATGCGCTGCGGCGTTCGAGTTCTTCAAACACGTCGGCGCGAACGAAGTCGCATTTTGAATCGAGATGATTATGCGCCGCCGCTTTTTGCGCGAGCGCAAGCGCGGGCTCGGATGAATCGACCCCGATAATTTTTTTCGCGCCCGCTTTCGCGGCGGCCAGCGCAAACCCGCCCGCGTGCGTATACAGATCGAGCATGCTGTCGGCGTCTTTCGCATAACGCGCGACAAGCGCGTGATTGTCGCGCTGATCGAAATACCATCCGGTTTTCTGCCCGCTTCGCACGTCGGCAAAATAAGTGAGGCCGTTTTCGCGTACTTCGATTTGTGTTTTGATTTCTTCGCCGATCAGTTTCGTCTCGCGCGGCAATCCTTCGATCTCGCGCGCGAAAGAGTCGTTGCGCAAAATAACGCTGCGCGGATTTAAAACGCGGCGCAAAGCCGCTTCCAAAGCGGGCCAAAGATTATCCATGCCCGCCGTGTTAAGCTGAACGCACAAAACGTCGTCGAAGCGATCGACGATAAGGCCGGGCAAACCGTCGGCTTCGGCGTGAACAAGGCGGTAAAAAGGCTCGGAAACAAGCTGTTGACGCAAGCCAAGCGCGGCTTCGATGCGCACGGCAAGCCAATCGTCGCCGATGTCATCGACAAGATGCGGCGTAAAAATTCGCCCCGCGATCAGGCAGTTCGGATTAAAGCTTCCGATGCCCATAAACTTATTATCGTGCGCATGAAAGGCGACCATCGTCCCGCGAGGCAAAGTCTTTGCGGCGGAATCCATGACGACTTCGTTGGAATAAATCCACGGATGCCCGCCCGCGACGCGGCGATGTTTTTGCGGATGAAGACGAATGACGGGAGTCGTCACTTTATATTAGGATCCTTGCGTTTGATCGCGATGGGCTGTGCAAATTGAAGTTCGATGTCCCACGGAAAATAAATCCATGTGTCTTGGCTGACTTCGGTTACAAATGTATCAATGCGTGGTTTGCTCGTGGGTTTTGCATATACCGTGGCGAAGTGGGCCTTGGGGAACATACGGCGCAAGACTTCCACCGTGCGGCCTGAGTCGATAAAATCATCAACCACAAGCCAACCTTCTCCGTCCCCAACGTTTGTTGGCTTTTTCAATATCTCGATGGAATCAAGCTGAGCAGGCTTACTATCGTCGGTGTGGTATCCGACCACCGAAATAGTGTCGACGACACGAATGTCAAGTTCACGCGCAACGATGGCGGCAGGCACCATGCCACCACGCGTGACGGCGATAATGCCTTTCCATGGGCCAAGATCATGAAGCTTCCATGCAAGAGCTTTGGCATTGCGATGCATTTCATCCCAACTGACAGG
>CAZQOE010000220.1:0-1499 GCA_964594935.1 uncultured Rhodospirillaceae bacterium
ACTTAATAAAAGCACATGAATGAAAAGAATAATATTCATATTGTCGATAAGTTTCGCGTCGAATATTGGCGCCAATATTTTGGCTCTTGCATAATTGTCATGCATCAGAGGGGTGTAATTTAGGATATTCCCTTTCCCATATATTTCTTCGCGAGGTCCAGTATAAAGATGAGCGCGTCCAAAATATGGATGGGCAGCCGTTCCATCTCTGTGAATAACGGTATCCACGCGGTTTATAATATCCCGCTTCGTAAGCCATTTATATTTGGGATCGAGCCAGAAGGAGTGCATCGTTTATCTCCTTTCAGAAAATAAACGATTATGGTTCTATGCTTTCTGCCCTTCGCAGCTCTTCTAGTTGTCGCTTGATCTGAGGTTCAAGAATGCTTTTTAGCCACGCAACATCGCGCGGATTGGCGGGTTCACCAACAGGCCCCTCTTTACTGCGCATAATGGTTATGGGAATCCGCTTATCACGATTAGGATCTTTAAGCACAGCCCAAAGCGGATGCGTGTCTGGAATTTGGGTCGCTTCGACGTACTTATAGGCATCATCAAAAGGAAGCCGGATAATGGCTTCGCCATCCGGCAAAGAATAAAACTCAGCGACATAGCGGGAATAATGACCTTCGCCATCGCCGAAAATGGCCGCAAGAGGTATTAATGTTGGTACAAGTCTTACCACGTTAATCACGCTCAAAGTTGTTTGCTCTATATTAGACAAACCTTGTCCGAACAAAGCGTCATTATTAATGCTTGTGGTCAACATAGTGGCCTCCTATCTCTTTCTCAAATAGTTTCAAGTCTAATAATCAGTAAAAAAAACTTGCTTTTTAAAAACCCGAACACAAAAACAGTTTATCAAAAATTGTTCTGCCAAACAATTTTTGAAATACTTTCAATGGGTTGGTTATTTTTCCGTTAACAAGATTTTGTATTAAGAATTATGTTTGAGATTCATTTGCTTTTTTGCCTGTGCATTAACCATGCTCAGAAAAATTATCCTCTCAACCCCTTTAAAAATTCTCCGACGGCGGGGATGCCTTGTTCTTTCTGCAGCGTCAGGAGTTTCGTGCCGATGACGGCGATGTCGACTTCGGGCGGGAGGGCGTCGACATCGCTTTTGCTTTGTATGCCGAAGCCGACGGCGATGGGAAGCTTCGTCACGCTTTTGTATTTTTTGATAAGCGCGTTCAGCGTGTCGTCGAACTTCGTTTTGATGCCCGTGACGCCCGTGCGCCCTACGCAATACGCCATGCCCTTGCCGTATTTCGACAAGGTTTTAAGCCTCTCCATCGTATTGGTGGGGGTGAAAAGGAAAATCGGCGCGAGGCCCGTTTTGTCGCACGCGGCCAGATATTCCGCGCCTTCTTCAGGTGGCAGATCGGGAATAATCATGCCTTCGATGCCCGCGGCTTTGGCCTTTTCGATAAACTTGCCGACGCCGTACGCAAACGGGATGTTGTAGTACGTCATAAAAATAAAAATCGTTTCGGGAT
>CAZQOE010000220.1:1509-2323 GCA_964594935.1 uncultured Rhodospirillaceae bacterium
ACCGTCGTGCCGTTTTTCAAGGCTTCGTCGCCCGCCTTCATAATCACGGGGCCGTCCGCCATCGGTTCGGAAAACGGGATTTGCATTTCGATGATCTCGGCGCCCGCGCCTATCATCGTTTCGATGAGCTTTCGGTTATCGTCAAACGACGGATAGCCCAAGACCAGATGCGGCATCAGAAGCACTTTGTTGTTTCCGCGAACGGCGCGAATTCTATCTTCCAGCACGGTACGCCTCCGCTTTCTCGATAATAAATTTTTCCCATTCGGGGTCTTTCATCGCGTCGGCGATGATAAAGATGTCTTTGTCGCCGCGGCCCGATTGATTGATGAGGATAATTTCGTCTTTCCTCATCATGGGGGCTTCCTTGATGGCCTGTGCGAACGCATGCGCGGACTCCAATGCCGGAATGATGCCTTCTTTGCGAATGGTCAGCCGGACGGCTTCGACGACTTCGGCGTCCGTCACGGCTTCAAACCGCACGCGGCCTTTCTCTTTCAAGTCCGCCAAAATGGGCGAAACGCCGATGTAATCCAGCCCTGCGGAGATCGAGTGCGTTTCGTGCATCTGGCCTTCCGCGCCTTGCACAAACATCGTTTTCATGCCCTGCGCGACGCCGATTTTGCCTTCTTTCGATATCAAGCGCGAGGCGTGCTCACCGGACTCCAGACCATGACCTCCGGCTTCGAGCGCGGCGGTTTCAACGGTATCGTCGGCGTGGAGGTGATGAGCAAGAAGCCACTGTGGGGCTATGAGCGCAACATCCAGGATTCCACCCTCGACGCGCCCACCAGCCGGCGCCGCCTGCCGCGCC
>CAZQOE010000221.1:0-2248 GCA_964594935.1 uncultured Rhodospirillaceae bacterium
GCATGATCGCGGTCAACGCCCTTATCGTCGGCGGCATCGGGATCATGAACATCATGCTGGTCTCGGTGACGGAGCGTACCAAGGAAATCGGCGTGCGCATGGCCGTGGGCGCGCGCCAAGGCGACGTGATGCTGCAATTTTTGACCGAAGCCATCATGGTTTGCCTGATCGCGGGCGGCATCGGCATTTTGTTGGCGCTGGCCTTCGGCGAGATTTTCGCCGAATTCAACACCAAATTCACGATGATTTTTTCGACGACGGCGATTGTACTGGCCTTCGTCTGTTCCACCCTTATCGGCATCGTTTTCGGCTTTCTGCCCGCCAGAAACGCCGCTCGTCTTGACCCCGTTGACGCTTTGGCCCGCGAATGAAAATGAAAAAGCTCACATCTCTTTCCGTCCTTCTGGCCCTTACCGCGGGCGGATGCGGCGCTTTGACCGGCACTTCCTATGAAAGGCCGGATGTCAACGTTCCCGCGATGTGGACTTACGCGCAGGAGGGGGATCAGGCGCCTTTGTCGTGGTGGTGGACGAAGTTTGGCGACGAAAATCTCAACCGGCTCGTCGAGGAGGTTCTCAGGAAGAACAATAACCTTGCCGTCGCCGCGCTGAAGGTCAAAGAGGCAAGGCTTCAGGCTGATTTGGCGCTTGACCAATATTTGCCGAACGTGACGGGCACGGCCACGGCGAGCAATGCCAGAAGTTTGCGCAAGAACGGAAGCGTAACGCGCGCTTACGGCGCGAGCGTCAACGCTTCGTACGAAGTCGATTTGTGGGGAAAACTGGCGAGCCAAAAGGATTCCGCCGATTGGGAAGCCGAGGCCACCGAGCAGGACAGGCAGACCGCCGTCATCGCGCTTATCGGGACGACGGCGGATTTGTACTGGAAAATCGCTTATCTGAACGAGCGCATTGCTTTGTCGGAGGCAAGCATCGACGCCGCGAAAAAGATGCTTGAACTGGCGAAGGTTCAACACGCGGCGGGCGCGACGGCCGCCATCGACGAGGCGGCGGCGGAACAAAATCTGGCGGCGCAGGAGGCGGCGCATACCCAGTATTTGCAACAAAAAGAAGTGGCGATGAACGCTTTCGACATTCTGTTCGACGGCCCGCCCGGGACTTTAAAGGCCGATGCGGCCGTCTTGCCCAAAGGCGAAATGCCAAAATTGAACGCCGACATGCCTGCGACGCTTCTCGAACGGCGGCCCGATTTGCGCGCCGCCGAACACCGCTTGCGGGAATCCCTTGCCGACACGGATGCGATGCGTGCGAGCTATCTGCCCACTTTTTCTTTGACGGGGAGCCTTGGGTCTTCGAGCGTTTCGTTGACGAAGGTTTTGACCGATCCTGTCGGCACGTTGGGCGCAGGCATCGCCTTGCCGTTCCTTAACTGGTTCGACATGCGCAACAACATTGCTGTTTCGGAAACGCAGTACAAAGAAGCCGTCGCGGCTTTCAGGCAGACGTTATACAGCGCCTTTGCCGACGTCGAAAATGCGTTGTCGGCCCGCGCCAAGGATGCCGTCAGGGGGCAAAAGCTGAAGACGGCTCTTGCGAGCGCGCAGAAGGCCGAAGGCCTTTACGGCGTGCAATACAAAGAGGGATATATTCCGTTGCAGACTTTGCTGGATGCACAGGAAAGACGCCGGACGGCCGAAGCCGCCGTTCTTGAAAACATTTATACGCAGCTTGGCGACTCCATCACCCTTTATAAGGCGCTCGGCGGCGACGTGACGCGGTAGATCCCCTAACTAGTAATTTCGCTTAAAGGGCGTTGGTCGGTGGCGCGATGCGTCGAGAGGCAGAGCCTCTTTTGATAATATCCATGAGGGCCAAGTCAGGCGCCAGTTTTACCATCATTTGTTCGGCGTTCTGTTGGCCAAAAATCGTCGTCAAAAGCTCTTTGATGTCCGGCTGATCTTCATATCCGTGCGGCCCGAGCGCGCGACGGGGAACGGGGGTGCCTGCTTTTGCCAAAGCAAAAAGTTCGGGCGTTGGATTTCTCAGATACATGGCTTTTTCGTAATATGTCGAGCCCGAAAATTCGTCGATCGGGATGAGAACGAGCGGCTTGCCTTGTATTTGGTATATCTCGCCGGTCGTTCCGTAAGACTTGGGTTCTTCCACCCATGCGAAGGGCCAAAGCCTTCCTTTGAAATAGACCGGATTGGGGGGCGTATCTTCCATGGCAATGTCCTCCGAGTAATCTGTTAAATGAATGTTCCTCGATACCTTGTTTTGAAAGCATA
>CAZQOE010000222.1:0-2186 GCA_964594935.1 uncultured Rhodospirillaceae bacterium
ACTTCGGAGCGAATGCGCTCGGAAACGGCTTGATTGATCATAAAGACTCCCTTTCGGACGGGATATTATGCCTTCCTGTCCGAAAAGAAAGAGGAAGAATCGATACTCGTTCTTGACAAGCCGAAGGCTCGTTTTCTACAAATTCCGCTAAGAAAAAACCTTTTTCGGTGTTAAGGATATCGCCTTATGTTTTCCCCCGAAACGCCTCAGCCTACGAAATACCGCCGAAAAAAATCCGCGCCCAAAGAAGACGGGCCGGATTTGTGGTGGCTTAAAAGGATCTTTCAGATTTTGTTTATTCTTTTGGGCATCGCCGCCATCGCCGCCATAATTCATTTTAGCCCCGATAAAAAAGAGCTTGTTTGCGACAAAAGCGCCGGAGGGCGAAACTCTTTAATCGGCTTCGGCTCCTGCACGACGAAATAACTACTCTTTCGCCGGAATAGCCGTGCTGAGCGACAGCGTCTTCAAAACGCCGCCAACGCGCCCCTGCAGGGCGTCATAAATCATCTGATGCTGCTGCACCTTCGTCTTGCCGACAAACGCGCGGCTTTCGACGTACGCCTGAAAATAATCGCCGTCTCCGCGCAAATCCTTAAGCTCCACCACCGCGTCAGGCAGCGCATCCTTAATAAGGCGCAAAATTTCGTCTTCAGTCATCGGCATTTCTATTTCCTCATATAGTCCGGCAAAAAGGATTCATGCGCCTTCTTCAAAGCGGCAACCGCCACGCTTTCCTTCGCCAATTTGATGTTCTTGCCCTTTGTCTCGCCAAGCTTCGCAAGCGGAATTTTCGCGGCTTTGGCCTTCTTGATGACGGCATCGGGCTTCGTCGTCGCAATCACATAGCGCCCTTGGTCTTCGCCGAACCAGAAAGCCGCGTCGCCCGCCTGCCCTATCGCCACGCCGACGCCCGACGCCATCGCCATTTCGGCGACCGCAACCAGCAAACCGCCGTCCGAAACGTCATGGCAAGCCGTCAGCAATTTTTTATCGATTAAATCGCGGACGAATTCGCCCCGCTTGCGCTCGTCCTTAAGATTGACGGGCGGAGGCGCGCCGGTTTCCTTGCCGAAAAATTCGCGCAAGTACAACGATTGGCCGATATGGCCTTTCGTCTCGCCCATGACAAAGACGGTTTCGCCATCGCCTTTAAATCCGATGCCGACGGTCTTGGACACGTCCTTCATCAACCCGACGCCGCCGATGGCGGGCGCGGGCAAAATCGGATGCCCGTTTGTTTCGTTGTAAAGGCTGCAGTTGCCCGACACAACGGGATAGTCGAGCGCAAGGCACGCTTCTTTGATGCCCTTAATCGCGCCCACGAATTGCCCCATGATGCGCGGCTTTTCGGGATTGCCGAAATTCATGCAGTCTGTAATCGCCAACGGGGTTCCCCCGACCGCGCAAATGTTGCGCCACGTCTCGGCCACGGCCTGCTTGCCGCCCATGATGGGATCCGCCGCGCAATAACGGGGCGTGCAATCGGTCGTGACGACCAGCGCCTTTTTGCCGTGATCAAGGCGAACGACTCCCGCGTCCGCGCCCGAGCTTTGGGCCGTATTGCCCATGACGAGCCTGTCGTATTGCTCCCATATCCAGCGCTTCGAGCACAAGTCGGGCGAACCGACCAGTTTCTTCAAAGCGCCGAGAATGGTTTCCTTTTTCGGCAGAGGATACTTCGAAGCCTTGATTTCCGGTTGCGGCGGGGTCGGCTCCCACGGCCTTTTATAAACGGGAGACTTTTCGACAAGCGGCGCCACAAGAATATCGACCTGTTTTTCGCCCTTGTGCAGGCAGACCATGCGGCCTGTGTTCGTCAGCTTGCCGATGATGGCGAAATCCAGCTCCCATTTCTTGAAAATCTTTTCGGCTTCGGCCTCGCGCCCGGGCTTCAAAATCATCAGCATGCGCTCTTGGCTTTCGGAAAGCATGATTTCGTAGGCGGACATTCCCGTGGCGCGTTGAGGAACCTTGTCGAGATCGATTTCGATGCCAAGCCCGCCTTTCGACGCCATTTCGACGGCCGAGCACGTCAATCCCGCCGCGCCCATGTCCTGAATGCCGATAATCGCGTCCGTGGCCATCAGCTCAAGGCACGCTTCAAGCACCAGCTTTTCCGTGAACGGATCTCCCACCTGCACCGTAGGCCGCTTGCTGTCGGAATCTTCGTTGAACTCGCC
This sequence comes from uncultured Rhodospirillaceae bacterium, assembly GCA_964594935.1. Lineage (GTDB taxonomy): Bacteria > Pseudomonadota > Alphaproteobacteria > UBA9219 > UBA9219 > CAIXLI01. The sequence continues at coordinate 2,184 of CAZQOE010000222.1, forward strand.
CGA
>CAZQOE010000223.1:0-2135 GCA_964594935.1 uncultured Rhodospirillaceae bacterium
CCGCAGTTATTCACGACATCAAGGGCGAAAACTGGCAACTCACTGCCGGCTGGCGCTCGACATTTTCCCATGCGCTGTTGTTCAATCCTACAGATCCACGTTCGGCGCGGTACAATCCGCTTTTGGAAGTGCGCAAAGGGCCGGATGAGGTGCGCGATGTCCAGAATATTGCCGATATACTAGTCGATCCCGAAGGCGCATTGGAACGCCGGAACCATTGGGAGAAGACAAGTCATTCCTTGCTTGTAGGGGCCATTCTTCATGTCCTGTATGCCGAGGAAGAGAAGACGCTGGCGCGCGTGGCAACCTTTCTTTCCGATCCTCAGCGTTCCTTTGCCAACACATTGCGCAGAATGATGGCGACCAATCATCTTGGAACGGCGGAAAATCCACAAGTCCATCCCGTAGTGGCTTCAGCTGCGCGCGAGGTGCTGAACAAATCGGAGAACGAACGGTCAGGCGTTTTATCCACGGCCATGTCGTTCCTTGGCCTTTATCGCGATCCGACCGTGGCAGCGACGACCTCGGCCTGCGATTGGCGTATTGCCGATCTTATGGACGCAGAGCATCCGGTTTCGCTTTACCTTGTCATTCCGCCATCTGATATATCGCGGACAAAACCGCTCGTGCGCCTTGTGCTGAACCAGATCGGGCGACGGCTGACGGAGCGCCTTGAAGGCGATCCAGAAAAGTGCCGCAAACATCAATTGCTCATGATGCTCGATGAATTTCCGGCGCTTGGGCGGCTCGATTTCTTCGAGACGGCCTTGGCATTTATGGCGGGATACGGCATCAGGGCCTATCTGATAGCGCAAAGCCTGAACCAGATTTCTAAAGCCTATGGCGAAAACAATTCCATTTTGGATAATTGTCATGTGCGCATAGCCTTTTCTTCGAACGACGAGCGCACGGCCAAGCGCATTTCTGATGCGCTTGGCACCGCGACGGAATTGCGCGCGCAGCGCAACTATGCAGGCCACAGGCTTGCGCCGTGGCTGGCCCATGTCATGGTCTCGCGGCAAGAAACGGCACGTCCATTACTCACGCCCGGCGAGGTCATGCAGCTGCCGCCGACCGACGAATTGATTTTGGTTTCCGGCCTGTTACCGATCAGGGCAAAGAAGCTGCGCTATTTCGAAGACAAGAATTTCAAAACACGCATTCTGCCTGCGCCTGAGCTTAGCGAGGAAGGATACGCTGACAAGCCACCGCAGCGTTCGGACGATTGGACGGGACAAATACGCTCAACCGATAATCGATTGGCTTTAGGAGATGAAGAAAACGCGGAGTCGATCAGCAATGACGGAGGGCTTCAGCAACAACGTCATCCGGGGCTTTCTGAAGAAAATATTCGTAAGCCCAAAGAGTTGAAACAAGACAATTTCTTCAGTTTGTTAGATGACGATTCAAATGCGCCAGCCGAAAAAAGCATCATGGATAGGCTTTCTTCCTCGGCGCGCGCCTATGGTGTTGATGAAGGAATAGAGCGCGAAAAGGACGATCTGCTTCCTGGCTTTTAAAAAGAAACCTGTAACAGGGAGTCACGGGGAGTCACAAGGAGTCACGAGACGTAACAAGGTATCTAAGGGCGTTTGAAGATTCGGCGGATGATGGCTTCAGATAAGGAGCCAAACATGAAAACAACAAAAATACGCCACCAATTTCTTCTTGAGTCCGCCTTAAGCGAAAAACTTGAAATGCTTTGCCGACGTTCAAGGTCAAGCAAAGGCGCTGTTGTTGCCAAGGCCATCGAAACCTTTATCGAGCGTCGCGGCGTGAGTGAGCTTGATGAGCGCTTTGCAAAAAGGCTTGACCAGCATTCGCGTGATCTTGGGAAAGCGAGAAGCGAAATCGAGATGATCCTCGAAAGCCTTGCGCTTTTTATTCGCTATAGCGTTTATCTTACTTACCATATGCCGTTGCCGGACAGAGCCGGACAGGCTTTCGCGCATAAGCGTTATGAAGATTTTGTCGAAGAAGTAGGGCGACGGATTGCTCGCGGCAAGAAATCCTTCGATGAGAACGACGAAAACAAGCCATCGCAGCTTCAGGAAATTAAAAAGGCTGGCTCCGTAAAGGACGGGGCAAACTTACCCCAATGCAGTAGCGGCAAAATAAACAGGGAGGAGCCATGA
>CAZQOE010000224.1:0-2106 GCA_964594935.1 uncultured Rhodospirillaceae bacterium
GATTATCGGTTGCGGCGCTCCGAACAAGCAGGGCACAAGCAATTGCCACGGCGCTCCTCTGGGCGCCGAGGAAATCGAAGCCGCGCGGACGAAGCTTGATTGGGCTCATCAGCCGTTCGTCATTCCGGACGATATTTTGTCCGAGTGGCGCAAGGTCGGCGCTCGCGGCCGTGCGGAAAGTCAGGCATGGCAGAAGCGTCACGATGCCCATACGCAAAAGGCCGCGTTCGACCAAGCCGTTAAAGGCGATGTGCCGGAAGCCTGCGAAGAAGCCGTTGCCGGATTTAAGAAGAAAATCGCCGCGGAAAAACCGAAGCACGCGACGCGCCAATCTTCCGGCGCGGTTTTGGGCGTCCTTTTGCCCGTCGTTCCCGAACTTGTCGGCGGAAGCGCGGATTTGTCGGGGTCCAACAACACGCAGGTCAAAGGCTTTGCCGATATCACCCCTGCCAACTACGGCGGGCGCTATATCCGTTACGGCGTGCGCGAACATGCGATGTCGGCGGTTATGAACGGCATGGCGCTGCACGGCGGCATCATTCCATACGGCGGCACGTTTATGCAATTTGCCGACTACAGCCGCCCGTCGATCCGCCTCGCGGCGTTGATGCGCCAGCGCGTCGTTTTCGTCATGACGCACGACAGCATCGGACTTGGCGAAGACGGCCCGACGCACCAGCCCGTCGAACATTTATCCGTTCTTCGCGCTATTCCCAATCTGCTTGTTATGCGCCCCTGCGACGGCATCGAAACGGCGGAATGTTGGCAAATCGCCTTGAACAGTAAAACGCGGCCAAGCCTGTTGGCTTTATCGCGTCAGGGATTGCCGACGGTGCGATCGGCAACTGCCGAAAATCTGTCGGCATGCGGCGCCTATATGTTGGCCGGAGCCGATGAAAAGCGCGATATCACCCTGCTGGCGACCGGATCGGAAGTTTCGTTGGCGCTTGATGCGCGCGCGCAGCTGGCCGGACTGGGCGTTAAGGCTGCCGTCGTTTCCGTGCCGTGCATGGAACTGTTCAACGAGCAGCCGGAAAAATACCGCGCGACTGTGCTTGGCACGGTCCCCCGCATCGTCATCGAAGCGGGAATCCGCCAGTCATGGGATCGCATTCTTGGCGACAAGGGAGCCTTTGTCGGCATGACGGGCTTCGGGGCTTCGGCACCGTCCGAAAAACTCTTCGAGTACTTTGGCATCACAGTCGCAAAAGTTATTGAAAAAGCTCAACAATTACTAAAAAAATAATCGCAAACCCCTCTTGCGCGAAGCGGCGTCGTTTTCTACAAACACAGTACGTTTCTTTTTTCAAAAGAGGGGGTTCTGATGACCGTTCGCGTTTCCATCAATGGTTTTGGCCGCATCGGCCGCCTTGTCCTTCGCGCCGCCTTTGAATCAGGCCGCAAAGATATCGAAATCGTCGCGATCAACGATTTGGCGCCTCCCGCGACAAACGCGCACCTTCTGAAATACGATTCCGTCCATGGCCGCTTTAACGGGGAAGTCTTGGTTGACGGCAACGACCTTATCATCAACGGCAAGCGCGTGAAAGGCTTACAAGGGGCCGATCCAGCCACTCTGGGCTGGAAAGATTTGGGCATCGATGTGGCGATGGAATGCTCGGGCCGCTTTACCAAGCGCGACGACGCCGCCAAACATCTGTTGGCCGGAGCGAAGAAGGTTCTGATTTCCGCCCCCGCGACGGACGAAGACCTTACGGTCGTCTATGGCGTCAATCATAACGAGCTGAAAGCTTCGCACGTCATCGTTTCCAACGCGTCGTGCACCACCAACTGCCTTGCCCCCGTGGCGTTTGTTTTGAACAATCTGGTCGGCATCGAGCACGGCTTTATGACGACGATCCATTCTTACACGGGCGACCAACGCACCGTGGACACAGCGCACAAGGATTTGCATCGTGCCCGCGCGGCGGCAATCAATATCATCCCGACATCGACAGGCGCGGCCAAGGCTGTCGGCAAGGTTCTGCCTGCCCTCAAAGGCAAGCTGGACGGTACGTGCCTGCGCGTGCCGACGCCGAATGTTTCAGTTGTAGACCTGAAATTTGTGGCCAAGAAGGCCACGTCGGCTGACGAGATAAATCAGGC
>CAZQOE010000225.1:0-258 GCA_964594935.1 uncultured Rhodospirillaceae bacterium
GAAGGCCGGATATTTTCGAGCAATTCCACAAATTTGTTTTCCATGTCCTGTTTGCGGATTGATTTTTTGTATTCGGGACAATCAGGATTAAAGCAATGGTAATAAGGATATTTGAACTTTCTTCCCCGTGACCAACATGCCGTGAGAAGCTGTCCGCAACACGCGCAAGAGACAAACCCTCGCAATGGGAAATCTTCTTCGACCTGTGGGCGAGCAGGAGTTTTCGATTGCTCCTCCAACCGCGCCTGAATGATCTGC
>CAZQOE010000225.1:268-2071 GCA_964594935.1 uncultured Rhodospirillaceae bacterium
CTTATTAAGGCTTCATGTTGTGCGAGTTGATAGACCACACCCCAATTTGGAAAATGCACGTAACCTGCATAAAGGGGATTATGCAGCATATCATCGACGCGCTGATAATGTATTTTCCCGTCTCTTCCGGTTGGGAAAGCGGTATGCCGTTCAAGAAAGCTTTTGACCTCTGGCCGCGTATCAAGCCTACCACAAGCGTACCCTTCCAGAGCTTTCTTGACTATGCTTGCCAATGGCTCATCCGGCACCAATATTTTGCCGTGTTTTGAAACTTTTTCGTATTTGTAGCCATAAGGCGCTTTGCCTATCCAATAGCCATTCATCAACCGCGCCCGCATTCGGTTCTTGACTTGCTCGGCATTTTTTTGCCGTTGGTGTTGGGAAACACTGGCAAGAAGATTTTCGACAAGGATGCTATCCGAATCTTCTCCGAACTCTATTGAAGCACTAGTGTCCGGTTAAGGACATGCTGTTTTGCAAGTTAGGCCTGATATATAAGGGTTTTGGCGGCGTTTTTTTTGGTGGCACCTTGAACTCGATTTGGGATTTGGGTGGTAACTTTCTCCCTGATTTTGTTTTTAAATCAGGGTGCTACCATGTACACAGGCCGAACCCTCTTTTCACAGGTCATGGATTTTGTTCCGTGGACAAGTTTTGATCGCATCGTTGTAAAGTATGGCGGCGATGTTCGCGTTAGAACGCTTCGTTGCACGGAACATTTTCGCATCATGGCTTTTGCGCAAGTAACTTATCGCGAGAGCCTGCGTGACGTCGAAGCTTGTCTGGGAGCGCAGCCGTCAAAATTGTGCAGCATGGGTTTGCGGCAACCTGTCGCAAAATCGACGTTGGCTGACGCAAACGAAAAACGCGATTGGCACATGTGGGCGGATATTGCCGCCGTTCTCATCCGACGCGCGCGCAAACTTTATGCGGATGACGCGCTCAGTCTTGATCTCACCAACGCGGTCTATGCTCTGGACAGTACGACGATTGATCTGTGCCTATCGCTGTTTCCGTGGGCTGATTTTCGCTCAACAAAAGCGGCGGTCAAAATGCACACGCTGCTCGATTTGCGCGGGAATATCCCCAGTTTTATTCACATTTCTGACGGAAAGATGGGCGATGCGCTCGCCTTGGATTTAATCGCATTCGAAGCCGGTGCGATTTATGTGATGGATCGAGGCTATGTCGATTTTCAACGATTGTTCACGATGCATCAGGCGGGCGCATTCTTTGTCACACGAGCCAAAAGCAACATGAAGTATCATCGCGTGTATTCTCATGGAGGCGATAAAACAACAGGCGTCAGTTCCGATCAAAGCATTGCGCTCGACGGATTTTATGCGAAGAAAAATTACCCTCAGCGCCTGCGCCGCGTTTCTTTTTGCGATCCGGAAACAGGCAAGCGACTTATTTTTCTGACAAACAATTTTACGCTGTCCGCAGAAACGATTGCGGCAATTTACAAACAGCGCTGGCAGGTCGAACTGTTTTTCAAGTGGATCAAGCAGCACCTGCGCATCAAGCGATTTTTCGGTACGTCCGAGAACGCGGTCAAAACCCAAATTTGGACGGCGGTGTGCGTTTATGTGCTGGCGGCGATCATCAAAAAAGAACTGGCGCTCGACGTCTCGCTCTACACTTTTCTACAGATTTTGTCCGTTCACTCTTTCGAGAAAACCCAACTCTCATACGTGTTTCTCGACGATGATAACAAAAACCAAACCCAGCCTCCTGCTAACCAACTGAATCTATTCAGTAGTTAACCGGACAGTAGTGACAACATATGGAAATAGTACGCGT
>CAZQOE010000226.1:0-2068 GCA_964594935.1 uncultured Rhodospirillaceae bacterium
GATTGAGGTTGAGGCTTGGTCATCGGCAGAGAAGAAACCTTAGGCTCCGGTTGAATCGCCCCAAGCAAGGCCGGTTCCTTTACAACAGGCTGAGGCTTGGGCAAGTCAACAGGCTTTGACGCGTTTGTGTCCGCAACGTCAGGATCCGACGAAGTGCTCAAAACTTCTTGTTTCTTCGCATTCTTTTCCTTAAGCGCTGCTTTCTCAATGGTTCCGCCCTCGCCGGACTCGTTCGCAAACCGAACGATGGAAGGTTTCACGATAATGACAAGTTCGCGGTTTTCCTTCTCGTCGGATCCATAAAGGGGAAGGGCTTTATCGCCGCCGACCGGAAACCCCTGGCTCGATCCGGTATCACTAGACGTTACGAGCCCCGCCAGAACAAGGCTGTCGCCAGGACGCACGCGCAACATGGTGTTAATTTTCTCGTCGGCGGTTTCGGGCAAATCGATGGTCAAACCGCCGCTTGTTGTCGGATGAAGGCTGATAAGCGTTTTAAGCGACAAATCAAGATTGGCAAAAACAACGCCGTTTTCATAACTGCCGGCGACATTGAGCGCCAAACCGGTTTCGATTTCTTCAGTGCTAATGGTGTTCGAGCTGGTCGTACTGCTTGTGCCGCTGGTGTTGCTGGACGACGAGCCGACCTGCGAAATGTATTTCTGCGTGCCGCCTATTTTAAGCGCCGCGGATGAACCGGACACAAAAGTTACCTGCGGATTGCTGATGGTCTGGACTCGGCCCTTTGTGGCGATAAACGAAGCGACGGCACTGGCGGAAATAGTCCCTGTCGTCACGGCGCCGAGGCTTACGGCGCCCGCACCTGAAGCGAGAGAAGTCAGGTTTTGCGTCAAGTTAAGCCTTGGGTTTGCAAGCGTGCTGGTGAAGCTTGTCCAGTTGATGCCTTGCGAGTTCTCCCTGTTGAGGGTGACTTCCCAGATATAGAACTGCAAAACGACCAGAGGGCGCTCGGTACGCAATTCTTCCAGATATTTCGAAACGCGCTCTTCCATATCGACGGTCGCCGTATAGACGATGGTGCCGCCCTGATCGTCAATCGTGGCTTTTTCGCCCAATAACCTGTTGATCGCTTCGACAATGCTGTTCGTGGCGCTACTCGAAGAAGACGTCGCGGCCCCTCCCGTTCCCGATACCGAAGAGCTGCTCACGGTGCGCATGACGGGCGGAAGAGTGATGACAAAGGTTTCTTTTTCGGACAGCTCTATGGAGCCATGGCGGTAAGTGCAGAACACCCTCGCGGCCGAGCAAATTTTATCGACGACCTTGGGCAAAGGCCCCTGTAGATTCATGACGGTAACAAGGCGCGAACTCAGCGCGCCTGCGCTCCACGAAAGCGAAATCTCCGTTCCCGAAAGAACAGCCTGCAAAGCTGCGGTAACGGGAACGCCGTCCAGATTCGTCGCCGGAATGATAATATCGCCGGGCAAATCCTCGGTTGCGGACAAGCGGCGTTCGCGCAATGCGGACTTGAGATCGAGCGTTACAATGGCGGGATCGTTATCTCCCCGCACGACTTCGTTTCTATCGGGAACCGTCGCGGGCGCAGGGTTTCGGGTTATCACTTCACGGATGACCGGAATATCCGAGGCCGAACACGCGGTTATACCCAGCAAGAACGCCAGAACCACTATTCCCTGTTTCCTATGACGCGCCACGCCGAAGCCTCTTAAAAAAAACGAAAAATCAACGCACAAACAAGCATCCGCACGAGTCGTGCGGACAGATTCTTGAATCAATTTGCCCCGATGGAGTTTATTTTTAGTTAACTGATATTAATGGGATTCTGTAATTTCGTACTGGAAGCGAAATGACTTTTTTGTGCTTCTCACAAACAGCGTTGGCACACTTTTTGATGTGAGAAATATTGTTATGAAAATGGTGGACCTGAACGGGCCCGCGTCCGCGAAGCGGCGCAAATTTAACAAAAGCGGATTTAAGAGATGGTGGACCTGAACGGGATCGAACCGTCGACCTCCTCATTGCGAACGAGGCGCTCTCCCAGCTGAGCTACAGGCCCTACTTATCATTCCGGCGACGCCCAAAGCAC
>CAZQOE010000227.1:0-2018 GCA_964594935.1 uncultured Rhodospirillaceae bacterium
AGGTGGCTGGTTTTCAAGTGCCCATCACTGGCTGGTTTTGAGTGCCCGCTGACACACCATTTCCATCCCGGTAACAATCCCCCAGTTCTGTAAACGCGCTTCCTTTTCCATCGCCGGCAAATTTCAATATCGCTTCCGAATTCCCCAATTCGATTGATTTCGTCATCCACTTCACGGTGTCTGCATTATGAATGGGTGGACGGCCTTTTTCGTATCTTACAGCGCCTAATACAAGAAGTTGTGCCGCATTTTTATCCCCGCATTCCAACGCTTTTTCCATCCACTTTATTGACTCTGCTTTGTCTTTGGGCACACCCCGTCCTTTTTGATACATCAAACCAAGACCGAGCATTGCGCTCGCATCGCCAGCTTCAATGCGCTTCTTTAACGATGTGACTGACATTTTCCACCATTTGTCGGCCTCGTTTAAATCTCGTTCGACACCTTCACCTTCTGAATAGCATATGCCTAATTCAAACATGGCTCCATCGCTCCCGAGATCCGCAGCCCTCCTAAGCCATTTCACCCCAGTAGCACTGTCCTTGGGAACCCCCATTCCTATCCTGTATTTTGTCGCCAGTTCAACCATAGCGTCGGGATCGCCTTTTTCCGCCTTCTCGCGTAAAAGCTCGGCGTCCTTCTTCCAACTTTTTTCTCGCTTCTCTGCTTTGATGACGCTTTTTTCTCGCGTATCAGTTTTGCCACATCCAAAAAGAACGAGGGATGAAACGGCAAGGACACAAAGGACGGATCTTTTCATGGCATCTCCTTCAAGGTTAAAAACTGAACCCGGACTGAATCATTCTCGTTAGATCTGATACGTTAGACAAACAGACATCACTCCGCCACCCCGGTCGTAATATTCGGATTTGTGCCGACGGGGACACTCTGAACCCATGCCGCAAACAGGCGGCACCCGCAAGGTTGCGAAAGTTCAAGAAGAATCCCTTTCGCGGGTGTGATGCCGAACAGTCTGACGAAATTGCAGAAATCGCCGTAGTGGTTTTCGGTGTCGCGAGCCTCGAAAGACTGGATGACCACGGCGGCAAATGGCGCGTGAAAACGCTTGGCCTCAATGACTGCGGATGCTGAGCGATGAAGGAGCTGATACCGTACGTCATCAGGCGGTGGTTGCCCCAACCCAATGCTTTGCATGATGTGGCCCAGTCTTGCCCGAACCCCTTGTGAAGAGGTGTTTTTCGCCCAATCACCGACGAGCGGGCCGAAATCCTCTCTGGCTTTACCCTCAACCATCATCGTGATCAGGCCGTTTGAGCACGAGAGAACAGCAAAAACGTCGTTTTGGGACGGGCGGGAGCCACCCGCAAGGGCAACTTTGTATTCGGGAATCGCAAGCGTGAGCTTTGCGTCGCGCAACGCCGTTTCAGCAGCACTTTCGAAGAGCGCTGCGATTTCTGGCGGAAGACCATCTACCTGCTCCCAAGAACATGCCGTAGACATGGCCGAGAAGCCGAGCTTCCATTGCTTTTCCGGTTCAGCGAGAAAACGCTTCCACGTTTCCGGACCGTCCGTAGGAACTAAAATTCGTTTCTGATGCATGCCCACCTTTGCCGGGTTCCTCATTTCCAAGTCCATGGCCGGCATTCCAACCATGTGATTGACGGTTAATCCGGAGATGATTGATACCGAATTTGATTGATTATGGGGGCTGGGCTTATAGCGCGTCAACATCGGCTTGCATAAAAATGAAAGCGATGGGAGCGTTTTGACGAAGCGGCTGCAACCGCCGCTGCGCAGGAACAACAAGAATGGAAGAATGCCTACTCCAGGGGACCCGTCGCGAGACGCTATCGCGGCGAGCGACGGGCTGGAAGGCCGCGCCGGTGGCGCGGCGCGATTTTCGGGCATAAAAAGGGGCGGCCACAAAGGGCCGCCCGTACGGGGCTAGTCGAGAAGCTCGCCTATGGTCTTGGGCTCTGTGTAATAAAGATCCAGCTCGGCGCCGTTCTCAAGCAGTTCGGGGATTGAGATATAGCCGAGTTCGGCGCCCATGCCGA
>CAZQOE010000228.1:0-233 GCA_964594935.1 uncultured Rhodospirillaceae bacterium
TTTTGCCCTTGTTTTTTCACAATCGATGGTCAATCTCTCTCCACCCTATATAGTGTGAGCCATGTCCCCCCAAAGAAAACGTCCCGCGCGCCCCAGAAAAACAAGGAAAAAGAAGGGTTTTATCCTCGCCTTTGTGCGTTTTTGCTTTCTTATGGGCATCTGGGCCGCCACGGCGGTCTTCCTTTATATGGGTTATTGCGCCCTCGACCTTCCCGACATCCATCAGGTGACCC
>CAZQOE010000228.1:243-1968 GCA_964594935.1 uncultured Rhodospirillaceae bacterium
TCGGACGGAACCGCTTTTGCCCGATATGGCGATTTGGTCGGAACGCCGGTGACGCTGGCCCAACTTCCCGATTACGTTCCCGAAGCGATACTCGCCATCGAAGACCGCCGGTTTTACGACCACTTCGGCATCGACGTTTTCGGCATTGCGCGCGCGATGGTACGCAACATCGCGGCGGGGCGAACCGTTCAGGGCGGATCGACCCTGACGCAGCAGTTGGCGAAAAATCTTTTCCTTTCGCCAGACCGCACGTTGAAGCGCAAGATTCAGGAAATGCTTCTGGCCTTGTGGCTCGAGCATACCTATACCAAAAGCCAAATTCTGACCGCGTATCTCAACCGCGTGTATCTGGGAAGCGGCGCTTACGGTATCGACGCCGCCGCACAGACGTACTTCGACAAACCCGCGCGCGAGATGACCCTGCGCGAAGCGGCGTTGATCGCGGGGCTTTTGCGCGCGCCGTCGAGGTATTCGCCGTTGCACGATCCGTTGCAGGCGATGGAACGCTCGAAAATAGTTTTACAGGCGATGGTCGAGGAAGGCTACATAACCGAAACCAAGCGCCGCCTTGCCGCCGCCAGCATACCGAAATTCGAATACAAAAAAATCGCCGGCAGCAACGAGCGTTATTTCGCCGATTGGGTTTATGACCAGCTTGGGCCTCTGATTGCGGACACCCAGCAGGATATGGTCGTCAAAACGACGTTGGATTTGAACTTGGAACGTATGGCGGAACGCCATGTCGAAGAAATGCTGGCGTTGCACGGGGCGGAAAAAAATGTTTCGCAGGCAGCACTCGTCACCTTGGCACCGGACGGAGCCGTGCTTGCCCTGACGGGAGGCCGCGACTACCGCGACAGCCAGTTTAACCGTGCGACGCAGGCGTTGCGCCAGCCGGGGTCCGCCTTCAAGCCGATTGTCTATCTGGCGGCTATCGAGCAAGGCCTGACGCCCGACGACCTTATTCCCGACGAACCCGTCAGGATCGGCAATTACAGGCCGGAAAATTACGACGGAAAATATTCGGGGCTTGTCACCGTCCGGCACGCTTTGGCGGAATCTATCAACACCGTCGCAGTGCGCGTTTTGGAACGCGCTGGAGTCGGCAAAGTCATCGAAACGGCGAAAGATTTGGGCATCTCTTCCCCCTTGGCGCGCAACGCCGCCCTCGCGCTGGGCGCAAGCGAAGTGACTCCGCTGGAACTGGCGACGGTCTACGCCTCGCTGGCGGCAGGCGGACGGGCCATCACGCCCTACGCCATCAAGGAAATCGACACCCGCGAAGGATTGGTTTTGTTCCGCTACGACGACGTGACCCCGCCGCGCGTGGTGGGCGCGGGATCCGTGGCGATCCTGACGGATATGATGCGGGATGTCGTCAAATACGGAACGGGCAAGGCGGCCTCGCTCGGCGCCCGCCCGATGGCGGGAAAGACCGGCACGACGTCCGATTACCGCGATGCGTGGTTTGCGGGCTTTACGGCGGAATACACGACCGTCGTGTGGATGGGCAACGACAACAACTCGCCGATGAAAAAAGTGACGGGAAGCAGCCTTCCCGCGATGCTGTGGCGCGAGTATATGGCCGACGCCGAAGAAAACATGCCCGAAGAGGAATTGAAAAACGGCGGCCTCGTCGAACAAATCATCGACAACGCCGGAGCGGTAACGAACGACGTCTCAAAAGCCTTCGGTGACTTCATCAACGGGGTGATGGGCGGGAAT
>CAZQOE010000229.1:0-1961 GCA_964594935.1 uncultured Rhodospirillaceae bacterium
GATGATCGACGCCGGAATTCTTGACGGCGACCGCGTCATCATCCGCGCCTGCGACACCGCCGATAACGGCGCCATCGTCGTTGCGCTGGTCGATGAACAGGAAGCGACGCTCAAATACCTGAAGCGCGAAGGTAGTCAAATAGCGCTCGAACCCGCGAACAAAAACTACGAAACCCGCCGTCTCCCGGCCTCACGAGTGCGCGTGCAGGGCAAGCTCGTCGGCCTGCTTCGGAACTACTAATCCCCTTTATTCCGGCCTTTTTTAACGACGTATCCATACGCATTATCGTTAACGCGCGCGGAATCTGTGATACAGCTCACGCAATTTTTGATAAATTTTTGTCTCACAGGCGAAACTATTTGACCGACTCATAATGGGTAAGTTATTACCGATTTATTGTCGAGTGAGTTTCACAACCCGAACATTATGGGAGTAAATGAGATGAAACGTAATATCACTGATTGTGTCACGGAAATTATGACGAAAAGAACAATGGTCGAGCAAGCATACAAGGAAACACACGGGGAAGTGACGTTAGTCGTGGGCTATCCCCAAAGAAACCTCGCGAAAGTTGACGTTGTAAAACCGGATGCCAAAAATGCCAACGCGCCGGGCCAAGTGCTGAATTCAATTCTTATCAAGAAGAATTCTAATCCGATGCTCTTGGTTGACCAGCTTGGTACCGTACCGCAAAAAAGAGCGGCCTTGGAAATATAAGCGGCAGCTTATAAGAAGCTATACGGATCAACGTCAATCAACAGTCGTAAATTTCTTGGCAACTTGACGCTCGCCAGCCACTTCCGCAAAACGGATGACAAATTTGTATTGCGGGGCGCTTGAATCATCAGCCGATGACGATAGCGCCCTCGTAATCTGGCAAATGGGGCAGGGGCTGGCCCCAGCACGCGCAATTGCTCCACATTGGGCGCGCTTTCCGCCAAACTTTGCGCCGCGCGTATCACTTCATATACGTCCACGCCCGAAACCGTCAAACTCGCCAATCTCCAATACGGGGGCAGGCGATAAGCCTCGCGCTCCTTCAATTCTATGTTCATAAAAGCGTCGCGGTCGCCTTTCACGATAGCCTTCATCACGGGATGTTCCGGCGCCGTCGTCTGCAACAGCACGCGCCCCAAATCTTCGCCGCGCCCGCTGCGCCCCGATATCTGCTGCAAAAGCTGGAACGTGCGCTCGGAAGCGCGTGGATCCCCGCCTGCAAGGCCCAAATCGCCGTCCACGACGCCGACGAATGTCAAACGCGGAAAATGATACCCCTTGGCCATTATCTGCGTGCCGATCAGGATATCGATTTCGCGCCGTTCCATCTTGTCGATCAATTCCTGCGCGGCCTGAGGATTTTCCAACGTGTCGCTCGCCATGACGGCAAACCGCGCTTCGGGCAGCCGCTTTTTCACTTCCTCCGCGATGCGTTCGACGCCGGGGCCGCACGCGGCAAAGCGACTTTCGGCCTCGCACGACGGGCATTTATCCGGCAGGCGCATGGCATAATCGCAATGATGACAAAGCAACCGCCCCGATTGTTTATGCTCCGTCAGCCACGCGGTGCATCGCGGGCATTGCAGGCGATGCCCGCAATTCCGGCACAGCGTCAACGGTGCATAACCGCGCCGGTTCAAAAATAACATCGCCTGCTGTCCAGCGGCGATTGTGTTCTTCAATCCCTCGAACAACGGAGGGCTGATAAATTCCTGTGATGACAGTTTGTGCTGGCGCAAATCGACCAAGTCGATGCGCGGCATTTTCGCGTCGCCGAAGCGGCTTGGCAAAACGACGTGCCCGTATTTTCCCTGTTGCGCGTTATAAAGCGTTTCAAGCGAAGGAGTCGCGCTCGACAAAACGACGGGAATATTTCCCAGATGCGCGCGCGCCACGGCCATATCGCGGCCATGATAAATCACGCCTTCTTCCTGCTTATAGGCAGCCTCGTGCTCTTCATCGA
>CAZQOE010000230.1:0-1938 GCA_964594935.1 uncultured Rhodospirillaceae bacterium
GCCACGGGGAGAACGTTTTCCCAACGACCGCCCGCGGGATGATAAACCCCGCAGCGAGCGCCCCTATGGCAAGTTTTCACAAGGCCCCAAACCGCATAGCCAGCGTAAGTCAGGCGATGAGTCTTACAGCGACCGCCCACACAGCCAACATCCGCACGGCAACAAAGGTTCTGGCGGCAAACCGTTCGGATCAAAATTCCACGGCGGCGGGAAAAACTACGTCCATAAGCAGACGAACAAAGCCAACTAAGGCCTGCCCATAACAAAGGGCGATGCATAATGAAATGCATCGCCCTTTTCTCTACTCTCAAAATACCGTCTTATTTCGCCGGAGCTTGCGTGCCCATCGGCTGCATCATGCGGTTTGGCATTTTGTCTCTCATTTCCTCGCGACGCTCTTCCATCTTTTCATGGCGTTCTTTGCGCATGGTTTCCATTTTCTCGCGCATGGCTTTTCTTTGTTCCATCAGCTTGGCGGAGCGTTGGTGCAAAGCTTCTCTTTCCGCCTTGCATGAGGCTACTTGTTCCTTCGTGGCTGGAACGCATCTTTCCCAAAGCTTTTCGCGCGCCGCTTCCAAGGCTTGCTGCTCCTGATGCATCTTCATCATTTCTTCGCGGAACTCGCCGCCCATGGGGCCCTGACCGTTTCGGCCCATCATGCCTTGGGGCCCCATGCCTTGAGGTCCCATCATTCCTTGCTGTCCCTGTATCGGCATGGAGGGGGGCGCGGACGCAGGAGCCTGCGCGTAAGCTGGCACGCTCAGAGCCAGAGAGAGGGCTAACGCGGATACTCCGAAAAATTTCTTGGCAATCGAGGTCATGCTTGACTCCTTTGGCTGGTGAAATTGACAGGCTTCAGTCTGACCACAAATATGGCAAAAGCGTGTTAAAAAGCGTCAAGTTCCGTGACGATTGTATCGAGGGGAACGTCGTTGATTCCAACAGGAATTTCGGCAACTTCCTGATAGGAATAGGCAAGCCCGACGGTCAAAAGAGGCTTTTTGGCGCGAAGCGTTTTGATGGTTCTGTCGTAATAGCCGCCACCGTACCCCAGCCTGTTGCGCTTTTTATCGAACGCGAGAACGGGGATCAAAAGAACGTCGGGCTCGATTCCCGTTGCGGAAGACGCGGGCTCGAACACACCCCACGGATTCGCCAGCAGCCGGTCGCCTTTTTCGTATACGCGGAAGATGAGGGATTTTTTTTCGCCGATGATAATCGGCAAGGCGATTTTATGCCCCCGCGCACGCAAGGCGTCGTCGAGCGCGGATGGATCCATTTCGTCGCGGATGGCGACGTAGCTTGCGACGACGGCGTCGGGCTGAAGCGGAACGTTTTTTAAAAACACAGCCGCAAGCTTTTCAAAACAGTTTTCGTTAATTCCTTTTTTCGCAGTTCGCTTGTCGCGCATAACTTGGCGCAAATGGCGTTTTTGATCGCGAAGGGAAGAAACCAAAATTCAGTTCCTATTTAACTTATGCTTCGGGCTTTTTGCAGAACCCGCTCGGACGAGGGGAATGCAAGGACCCACGGAGCGGAAAACCGGAGCATACTTTCTTCGTACGTGAGGATTTGAGCATCGGAGCGACGAAGCAGTTCCCCGTCCGAGATAGGGTTCTGCAAAAAGCTAAAGAGAAGAGTGGAAGGCACCACACAGAACGGCGGCTTTAAATTCCTCCGCGGCCTGCATAAGCAGGTGGGCGCCATATAACGTGACCACGGCCACGACAGAGACAGCTCCCTAGAGGTTCTAATTATCGGCCCCGGGGATATTTTGCCTAGCGTATCGCGCAGGAACCTTCCGGAGGGAGTATTATACCAGTGAGCCCGTGAAAACCACCACAATGTTTGACATCACTCGCTCTGCGCCTCGCCTGTCGCTTGCCGGGCTAACCTACCGTTAATAGAGGATTTTTTAGTCCGGCGAGCGACAGGCTT
>CAZQOE010000231.1:0-1913 GCA_964594935.1 uncultured Rhodospirillaceae bacterium
ACAGAAATTTCTTCATGATAAAAAGCCCCCGATTTTTTGTTTCTTCGGCAACGCGGACAAAATCGATTTCCAAGCCTAGCACAGCGGCAAGTTAGGAAAAAAGTGTTTAGAATCTGTTTACTGTTCCGCCCTTTCCGGCCTGTTTCAGAGGGTTAGCGGTAACCGGCCAAGGATTTCTTTCATTATTTCCTAACATTTCAATGGCATCGTTAGGCGCCAAGCCCCAACAACGGGGCTTCACGCAGCAAAGGAAGCCCACTATAGTGCGGCTGCCCTTCGCAGAGCGTTTTTAGGCGAAGCCGGCTGACTTTTGGATTATGGGGATAATGAGATGGACGAGAATTCCGAAAAATCGCGGATGCAGACTTTGCTGATGGCTTTTCGCCAATTAGGCCTTCCGTTATTGCAGGCCGCGAGCGAATCGCAGAACAAGCAGGAGGGCGACGCTTCGGCGCCGTTGAATACGGAGGCGATGGGCCCTCTTGTCGACAGCACGGTGATGCTCAGCCAGAAACTCGCGGCGCAAGCCGGCGCCAGCGAAGACCAAGTCGACGCGTGGGTGCGTTGGGCCTTGGCAGGCGCGGCCGCGCAGGTCGTTGCCTCTTCCTACAAGGCGTCAGGACGCTTGCTGACGGAAGACGAAGCCGACCGCATCGCGTCGGTCGCCATTGATCTGCAAGGCAAATTCAAAGCCGAGATTCCGGCAGGACAGGAAAACCTTCCCAACACCATCGCGACCTTCCGCGCCAAAATGCTTGAGGCCATGGTTCCCGTCGTCGGGGCCGTCGCGCAATATTCTTTTGGCCGTTCCGAACACGCTCTTTTGGCCGAAGTCGCCGAAAAGCTCGTCAAGACCGCCGATCAGGTGACGCGGGCTCTGGCTCCCACGGGCGCGACGCCCGAAGAATGGCGGCTTTTGTGCTGGCACGTTCTTAAAGCGGCGGGTCAGGTCTACACGGAATCGCATTTTGCCGAAGCCGATCGCCTTCTCTATATGCCGGCCGAAGAGCGCGCCGCCTATTTCGCGCAGCACGGCCAAATCGTTCCGATGCAGCAAGTCTGGCAGGCGTTCAATCAACGCATGGCCATGCTTGCGACGCTGGCGACGTATCTCGAAGTTCCGGAATCCGCGCGTATCGACGTTGGGGGCTGGTAATCCATGATAACCGTTCAAGCCTTTGCCGCATGCCTTATTTTGGCGGCAAACACTTATAACGTGCCTCCGGCCGTCATGATCGGCATCATGAACGTCGAAGGCGGCCATGTGGGGCAGCAAGTCGGGCCCAATTCCAACGGCACGTATGATCTCGGCCCGATGCAAGTCAATACGCGCTGGTTGCCCGTATTGCAAAAACAATGGAACGTCAGCGCTCCCGTCGCGCGGTCATGGGTTCGCGACAACGGATGCGTCAATGTCCATGTCGCGGCGTGGATTTTGCGCCAGAAGATTAACGAAACAGGAAGCTTGTGGGGCGGCATAGCCGCGTATC
This sequence comes from uncultured Rhodospirillaceae bacterium, assembly GCA_964594935.1. Lineage (GTDB taxonomy): Bacteria > Pseudomonadota > Alphaproteobacteria > UBA9219 > UBA9219 > CAIXLI01. Next base: position 1,491 of record CAZQOE010000231.1, read on the forward strand.
ATTCATCGACGCCTCGGCACGGGACTCCCTACGCGAACAAAGTAATTGCCGTCATGGAACGCAAGGGTCTGGTCAAACGCGACCAGCCCCATTATTCTTATCAACGTTACGCGCAAAGATAGGAGCCGGATCAATGGGCGGGTGGTTGCAGAAAATCCTTGGAACGGCGCCACCGGCAAGAAACACCGGAAACCTGCCGGTTCAGGTTTCCAAAACGGGAAACCTTCCCGCGCAGCCCCTTAAAACGATGGCCCCCCCTCCGCAGGCGTTGCCGAACGCCACGGTCATCTACGGCATCGGCGCCAGTCTTTTGTTTGTGGCCTCTTTTTCCCTGTTTTTGGCCGGGAACTGGTTCTCGGCGCTTTGGGTCATGGCCTGCGGGGCCTGTCTTGTGGGGTTTGCCCTTCATCTTCTCAAACATCA
>CAZQOE010000232.1:0-1852 GCA_964594935.1 uncultured Rhodospirillaceae bacterium
GAACCCGTCAAATTGAACGAACTGGGCAAGCCGTATCCCGAAAATTCGTTTACCCTGCGGCAGGTTCCGCTTGTACAGGGCGCCATCGTCGTGCTCGATCCGCATACGGGCCGCGTTTTTGCTATGAACGGCGGCTTCAGCACCAAGATTTCGCAATTCAACCGCGCGACGCAGGCCGAACGCCAGCCTGGATCCGCCTTCAAGCCCTTCGTTTACATGGCGGCGCTCGACAAAGGCTTTACGCCCGCGAGCATGATTTCGGACTCGCCTTCGGAATATGTTCAGGGGCCCGGATTGCCTTTATGGAGGCCTGAAAATTACGACGGCGAGGGCGGCGATCCTTTGCCGCTGCGCGTCGGCGTCGAAAAGTCCCACAACGTCATGACGGTGAAATTGGCCAACGCCGTCGGCATGCCGACCATCGTCGAATACGCCAAAAAATTCGGCATCGTCGACGAAATGCCGGAACTTTTGTCTTTCTCGCTGGGCGCGAAGGAAACCACGCCGCTCAGGCTCGTCACGGCCTACGGGATGATCGTCAACGGCGGCAAGCGCATAACGCCCAGCATCATCGACCGCGTGCAGGACAGAAGCGGCAAGACCATCTGGCGCGCCGACAATCGCGCCTGCACGAACTGCCAGTCCGAAGGCTGGACGATCCATTTGACCCCGCCCGATCTTCCCGACACGCGCGAACAAGTCGAAGACCCGCGCACGACGTACCAAATGGTCAACATCCTTCAGGGCGTTGTGCAGCGCGGCACCGCGGCGCGGCTGCGCGACATCGACTTTCCGTTGGCGGGCAAGACGGGCACGACCAACGACAGCAAGGATGCGTGGTTCATCGGCTTCACGCCCGACCTCGTGTGCGGTGTGTATGTCGGCTTCGACAATCCCGTTCCGCTAGGTTCTCGCGAAACGGGCGCAAGCGTAGCCGTGCCGATTTTTCGCGATTTTATTACCGAAGCGATCAAGGACAAGCCGCCCATTCCGTTCCGCATGCCGCCGGGCTTGCGCATGGTGCGCGTCGACCCGCACACCGAAATGCTCGCGGCGCCCGGTGACAAGGAAGCGATTTGGGAGGCCTTTATTCCGGGAACCGAGCCGCAGGATGGGCAGGATCGCCCCATTCTTGAGGTGACCGAGGCCGGCGCCGCGAGCGAAGGCGCGGCCGCCGTGATGGGGACGGGCACGACGCTTCCGCCGCCTCCGCCGTCGCAGCCCGAGATGCCGATACCCGAAGCGCCGGCGCCGGAATCGTCGACGACGCCGACCCCGGGGACATCGGGAACGGGCGGGCTTTACTAAAATTTCTTGCAGCATCTTGATATTGTTGAAAAATATTAAGAACCGCAATTATTCGCCGCCTTACATAAAATTCCCCGATGGATTGAAACCTCGTGTTTCTTTACTATATCCTTAACTCTTACTTACAAAATATTGGGTCGGCTTGAATGGCCCTCTGAAAAGGACTTCTTCGTGAATAATAGTCTCGGCAAAAACATCGCGCTAATGCTTCTCATCGGAGCGTTGCTCGCGATGCTGTTCAATACGTTTCAATCGGGCGGCACCGCGCAGGTTCCGACGTCCATGCCGTTCAGCGATTTCGTGAAAATCGTCGACGAAGGCAAAGTCGCCGACGTTGCGATCAAGGGCCGCATCGTCACCGGCCATCTGAGCGAAGGCGGCGTCGGGTTTGAAACGTATCTGCCCGAAGATGCCGCCGCCGAAATGTATCTCACCCGTTGCCGCGAGCTGCACGACCGACCGCCGGGCCCCGACTGGGATGGCGTCTTCAGAGTTCTGCACAAATAGTCGTCAGAGCTGCCGGTTCCAGGTAAAAAGCGCCTGT
>CAZQOE010000233.1:0-1852 GCA_964594935.1 uncultured Rhodospirillaceae bacterium
TGCCGGTCAGGGCAATGGAGCCGTCGGCATTCATCACGAAGATCGTCTCGCCCACTTCAATGGTCAGCTTCTTGCCGACCTTGATCGTGTAGTCGTCACCGACCATGACCGATTTGCTCAGCCCGACCTGTTCGGTCTGCATGAGGCCGACAGCAGTATTCATCGCGCCGCCGACGGTGATGGCGTAGCCGGAGGCCCGTCGTCGTGGCGAAGCGGCCAGCCGCAGAAAAATCAAATTGGTAAAGAGCGGGTGAAACGGTTTCAGTGAATTGCGCGCGAGAACGGCCTGAACCGGGCGTCAAATGGCGTTCTTCGTGATGTTCGGGTTGGAGCGGCAGTGTTCATGCGGTTCTTCGGGAATCCTACGTGCAGATCGCCAGTTGACGCGGGTTTCAGAGGTGGTCGCTATTCCAATCGGGCTGCGGCCCCTAATGTTCGCTGATATCTCTGCCGGACATGTGCTCTGAGCGTCCTCAAGTGGATCTCGACTCTTCCGAACAGGAAGCGGAATCCGCAAGAACTGGAACTCATGCGGATGTATCATGATCTCGAACTCCGGGCCAACGAAGTCCGGCATATCCAGGAGTTCTTCATCGCTGAATCCACCGCCATTTATTCTCGATAGCGCTGCATCGAGCGTTTCGAAGAAGTCTTTCGTCCCTCTGTACCATTCCGATTTAGCACGGAGGCGCTCTGGCTTTAAGAGAACGTGCAAAAGCTTTTCGAGGCCTTTCACTTCTTCTCGATATTCAGAGAGTATGACGAAAGCGTGCGTTATCGGATGTGGGCCCCCTGTCTGTATGTTCGACAGACGGCGCTGAATGCTCGATGTCAGACCAATCTTGACGTAAATACTCGCGTCTCCTTGGCAGGCAATCAGGTAGACATAGTGTCTGTCCATCAGTGCAGTTTCTCTAGCCGTCCAATCGGGACAGGAAGAAGCCTCACGGCCCGTCCCACGCCACCGGACGTACAACTGTTGAAAGAGTCCGCGTGAATATGAACTACCGTGGTCGGATACAACGTGAAATGTCTCTGAACCGAACGGCACTTTGCCGAGGATTGTTACTTGAGCCACATCCCCGATTGTTTCATCAGACATTCGTAATCGAATAGATTAATGAGAAACCCGCGTCTGAGATTATTTTGGACGCAGTGTCGAGAAATCTTATGCCATTAGCAGTAGGTTTCTCCGCGAACGAAATGCTGATTTGAAGTTGTCTGTGCTTCGCATCGGGATATGCTTCTATAACCTCTTCGCTCTCCATAAATCTCAAATAGCTGTTGATTTTTTCCTGAAGAAGATAAAGGTGTTTTTTTTCCTCGATCCAATCAAGGTGGTCGAAAATTTTTAATGTCACTATGCCAGAGTGTTTATCGACGCCAATTGCATCAACCTTATTTGTGTCCTCAATGGTACTCATGTCTCTTGTCCCTAGTTGCCAGACGGCCTGATGACTTCGATTTTTGTGGGAGGGATTCTTGTTCCGCCGGTGAAGTCGCCTTTACCTTTTCCCGTAACTACCCCTCCTGTTTTTTCTAGCTGAGGGAATGCCTTTTCTTGGTTCTTTGTGAAAGGCGCAGTCTCTGACCCCTTGTATTCTTGGATTCTAACATTTCCAGTTTCTTGATCTAGGCCAATAGCATCAACTCTCGTTTTGGTGCCGTCCGCAGTTCTAATCGTAATTTCTTTTTCAACATTGTCTGCTTCCGTTTTAAAATTTTCTGTTTCCCTGTTGGCAAATTCCTCACCTTTTTTCTTGTTAGCTTTCATTTGTTCAGGCTTAGTCAGCCGCCTCTCCACATACAACCCATCCCCCGGCCCGACTTTAGGCTTGGGTTCGGTTGGAAG
>CAZQOE010000234.1:0-1744 GCA_964594935.1 uncultured Rhodospirillaceae bacterium
GTGCGGCAAGTGCCTGCGTGCCGGGTTCGAAGTCCATAACGGTAGACGTGCCCCCCACCTTTCGGATAATGGAGCGCACCTGAGCGCATGTTTCCGAAGCAAGAACGGTTAAATACGACAGCGCAAATTCTTTTTTATCGATCAAAAACGTATCTTGACTCACATCGTGACCAAGTTCTTCGAGCAATTTGGCCGTTTGCTGCAATCCTGCGAGACAATCCGGGTGAACCTCATTTCCCAGAAACGGGTGCGAGGTAAATGCGATGTGAAGACGACCTGGTTCACACGAAGTTTCACTCAAATAGGGTTGGACGACAGGAGGTGCCCAGTAGGGAGCGCCGACATCAGGACCAGCGATAGCGTCAAGCATTGCTGCACTGTCGCGAACGGAGCGGGAAAGCACGCCTTCCTGCGCGAACCCACGCCATAATTCGCCATGATCTGGACCAGTCGGAATTCGTCCCCTCGTCGGCTTCAACCCGAAAACACCGCAACAGGACGCGGGAGTACGTATTGATCCGCCGCCATCCGCGCCTCCCGCTACGGGGACCATGCAGGCAGCGATCGCAGCGGCAGAACCACCGCTGGATCCGCCCGGCGTACGGGTAAGATCCCAAGGATTATGCGTCGGCCCGAAAGCGACGGGCTCTGTAGTCGGGAGCAGACTGAGCTCCGGCAGATTCGTTTTTCCGAGAAAAACAAGTCCAGCGGAGCGGAAGCGCCGAACTGTTTCACTGTCATGCGGGCTACGGATATTTCTCAGAATGCGCGTGCCTGAGCTTGTAGGTTCACCTTCTACGGTCTCCAGAGAGTCCTTCAGTAGAAACGGTACGCCTGCAAACACGCCGCTTGGCGATTGACGCTTTGCCTGCTGACGCGCCTGATCAAACATGCTGTAGACGACAGCGTTGATCTTCGGATTATATGTTTCGATGCGGTAGATCGCTTCCTCTACAAGTTCCGACATCTGAACTTGTTTGCTCCTGATCAACGCTGCAAGACCCACGCATCATACTGATGATATTCTGGAAAGACGGACATCGTTTTACCTCCCATTACCGTTCGGTGAATCATTCTGCTTCATACCGGAAGAAGTGATCAAAAAATAAGCACGAACATCGACGATTTGTTACGAGCGGGCAGAAAGCGTATGCCGTACAGTGAAAACGAGAATATGCAAGACGACAAGCAACAGAACCGAGAATCTCACCCGGTTCTATGAAGAAAACTTACATATTTAGTATAAAAGATTTTTATGAAGAGAAAATTGAAAAAATGCTATATATAGTAGGTAAATTGCTGTGTTTATGCGCGAGAATCAGGGGAACATTTTCTTTTTAGGGTTCGGTTAACCATGGCTGGATGTTTTGTATTGCGAAGGGCTTACCCCAACCTTTTCACGGAATAGTTTTGAATAATAGCCACTATAGTCCAGACCGCATTCGTTGAATGCCTGAACGACTGTTTTTGCTCGGTCACTTAGTTTTTCCTTTAGTTTTTGAATTTTGATGTCCTGATAATAGTTATAGGGGGTGATTCCTGTATGCTTTTTAAATAGATGCGTGAAGTAGTATTTACTCAGAAACACAGAGTTTGCGATTTTCCCGATGTCAAATTTCTCAAACCAATGGTCGTCCATATATGCCTTACTCTTCCGAATTGCGTCTAGTCCGGTATACACGCGCGAAGCAAAAAATACCGTTACAACGCATTCGAGCGTGCCGGTGTTGTCGAAAACCGGAAA
>CAZQOE010000235.1:0-1737 GCA_964594935.1 uncultured Rhodospirillaceae bacterium
CGTGAAAAAGGTTTTGCAGGCGGCCATCGCCAACGCGGAAAACAACCACAGCCTCGATGTCGACAAGCTTTACGTCGCCGAAGCGTGGGTCGGACGCGCGTTCGTGATGAAGCGCTTCCACACGCGCGGCCGCGGCAAGAGCGCAGGCATCGAAAAGCCCTTCAGCAATCTGACGGTCGTCGTCAAGGAACGTGAAAACGATACCAAGCTGTCCGCCAAGCGCGCGCGCAGCTTCTCGAAGAAACCTGAAACCACAAAAGCCAAGGCGGCCAAACCCGCCACGGCTGCGAAGGCGGGAGCTTAATATGGGTCAAAAAGTCAATCCGATCGGCATGCGTCTTGGCATCAACCGCACATGGGACAGCCGCTGGTTCGCCTCGCGCGAGACCTACGGCAAGCTGCTGCACGAAGATTTCCGCATCCGCGATTTTCTGGTCAAGCAAATCGGCAAGATGGCGTCCGTTTCCAAAATTATCATTGAACGCCCGGCTAAAATCGCCCGCGTCACCATTCATTCGGCCCGTCCCGGCGTGATTATCGGCAAGAAAGGCGCCGACATCGAAAAACTGCGCGCCCAAATCAGCAAAATGACGTCCGCCGAAGTCAGTCTGAACATCGTCGAAATCCGCAAGCCCGACATCGACGCCAAGCTCGTCGCGGCCGGAATCGCCGACCAGCTCGAACGCCGCATCGGTTTCCGCCGCGCCATGAAGCGCGCGGTCCAATCGGCGCTGCGCGCGGGCGCCCTCGGCATTCGTATCAATTGCGGCGGCCGCTTGGGCGGCGCTGAAATCGCGCGCATGGAATGGTACCGCGAAGGCCGCGTGCCTCTGCATACCCTGCGCGCCGACGTCGATTACGGCACGTCGACGGCGTTCACCACGATGGGAACGTGCGGCGTCAAAGTTTGGATTTTCCGCGGCGAAATTCTGGAACACGACCCTCTGGCTCACGAAAAGCGCCAGTCGGATGGCCAATCGCAGCGGGATACAAGACAAGAACGGATTTAAGATCATGATGCAACCGAAGAACACAAAGTATCGCAAGGCCCACAAAGGCCGTATTCACGGCGCGGCGAAGGGCGGTTTCCGCCTTAGCTACGGCTCGTTCGGCCTCAAGGCTCTCGAACCGGAACGCGTCACGGCGCGCCAGATCGAAGCGGCCCGTCGTGCGATTACCCGCGCGATGAAACGTCAAGGCCGTCTGTGGATTTTGGTGTTTCCCGACGTTCCCGTGTCGAAGAAGCCCGCTGAAGTCCGCATGGGTTCGGGCAAAGGCGCTCCGGAATTCTGGGCGTGCCGCGTTCACCCCGGCCGCATCATGTTTGAGATGGACGGCGTCTCCGAAGGTATCGCGAAAGAAGCTTTCGGTCTCGCGGCGGCCAAGTTGCCGATCAAGACAAAGTTTGTGCGTCGTTTGGCGGCGTAACGGAAAAGGAATGAGAAGGTAGAATATGGGCAAGAACACAGTCAAAACCGCGGATGTGCGGGCCAAGACGGAAAAGGAGCTCGAAACGCGCCTTTCCGAATTGCGTAAGGAACAGTTTAACCTGCGTTTTCAAAGGGCTACGGGTCAGCTCGCCAATACGGCGCGCGTCGGCCACGTCAGGAAAGAAATCGCAATTATCACGACGGTACTCGGCGAGCGTCAGCGCGCCGCCGGCGTGTCGCCGGTGACGAAAACGAAAGCTTCGCCTAAAGCGAAGACCGCCGAACCGAAGTCGAAGAAGGGTAAGGA
>CAZQOE010000236.1:0-1737 GCA_964594935.1 uncultured Rhodospirillaceae bacterium
TCCTCTTCTGGTTTTTATTCAGAAGCATTTTCGCGTGACCAAAGAACTTCATGGCCATGCGTTTTTTGTCCGCCAGCCTTCGCGCAAGCACGGGCGCATGGTTTTGTGGCTTACGCCGCTTTTCCTGTGCCTCGTCATGATCGAATTCGCGGATGTGATTTTCGCCATCGACAGCGTGCCCGCGATTTTCATGATCACGAAGGATCCTTTGATCGTCTACACCAGCAATATTTTCGCCATATTGGGGTTGAGGTCGATGTACTTTGTGTTGGCCGTCATTATTAAGCGTTTTCAATATCTTAAATATGCCCTATCGGTTTTGCTGATTTTTATCGGCGGCAAAACTTTTATCGCCGAAATGCTCGGATGGGAAAAATTCCCCATTGGCGCGTCGCTGATTATTACCTTCGGTATTTTGGGGTCGGGCGTACTTTATTCGCTCTGGAAGACGAAACAGAAGACCTAAACAAACGCCGATTCTGGTCAGGGGCAAACGACCCCGTAGGTCTTCATAATGGCGGCCGAAAGAACGAAAGTTATCGGAATCGTCAAAACCCACGCCCAGATAATAGTTCCGACAACGCCCCAATGTACGGCCGAAAAACGCTTGGCTGCGCCGACGCCCATGATCGACGACGAAATCACATGCGTGGTGCTGAGGGGAATGCCGAAATGCGACGCGCCGGCGATAATTAACGACGCGGCCGTCTCGGCGGCGAAGCCGTGAATTGGCTGCAGCTTGATTACCTTTGATCCGAGCGTCCGGATGATGCGCCATCCGCCCGACATCGTGCCAAGGCACATGGCTGCCGCGCAAGCAAGCTTGACCCACAAGGGAACCTGAAAAGCTTCTGTCGGATGAAGCAGCATAAGCGCCAGCGCGATAATGCCCATCGATTTCTGCGCGTCGTTCTGCCCGTGGTTCAGCGCCATAAAGGCCGCCGAGAGCAATTGCAGACGCCCGAAAAGCCTGTTCGTCCGGCTGAGCGGCTTTTTATAAAACATCCACATCAGCGCCAGCATGATGCCAAACCCGATGATTATTCCAAGCACGGGAGACGCCACCATGGGAATAACAACCTTCTCAAGAAGCGGGCCAAGCTTAATACTGTCCCAGGTGCATCCCGAAGCGACCGTCGCGCCGATTAGCGATCCGATAAGCGCATGCGACGAACTCGACGGCAGGCCCTTGTACCAGGTAATCAAATTCCAGACGATCGCCGAAATGACGGTGCACAAAATGGTGCCGATGGTAATCGTGGACGCGTCGACAAGCCCTTTACCGATCGTCGCCGCAACTTCCGTTCCCACAAGGGCGCCGCCAAGATTGAGCAGGGCGCTCATGATAACGGCCACTTTCGGGGTGAGCACTTTCGTCGAAACGACGGTCGCGATGGCGTTGGCGGAATCGTGAAAACCGTTGATAAAATCGAAGACTAAAGCCAACGACACGGTGACGGCGAGAATGATAAGCGTGGTGTCCACGGGCGGGGCCTATCAGCTTCGTTTCAAAACGATCTGTAAGACCACGGCCGCCGCGTCGCGGAAGCGGTCTACGGCTTTTTCAAGCATGTCGCAAACGTCGCGCCGCAGCACGATGTCGCAAAAATCGTTGTGGCTCTTAAACAGGACTTCCATGATTTTGTCGTGAAGAATGTCTCCTTCGTGCTCAAGCTCGTCCAATTGGTTGACGCCTTTGATGATGTTCGCGCTGCCTTTGCTTTTAATAAGGGAGCG
>CAZQOE010000237.1:0-1697 GCA_964594935.1 uncultured Rhodospirillaceae bacterium
CATTGCTGGCTCAGGATTTTAAGTCCTGTACGTCTACCAGTTCCGTCATGCCCGCAGACCGATGCCAAAACTATCAGCAAAAGAAGCCGAAGCCAACCCCCTTGTTGCCGGAAAAACGTTATTTTCCCGTGATTTGGGCCGCTCTTTTAATCTCGTCCGAAGTCGCATATCGCCATGAGGACAAATGCACGACAACCAAGCCCGCGACGCTACCCGATTCAAGGCGCACGGGAAGTTCGGGCAACCCCTTGGCCGGAGACGCCAGCCAGATTTGGAAAGGCTCGCGCCCCGCTTCGGTTTCCGTCTTTTTCCAGAAGTTCGCGTGCTCGCGATCTTTCCACTCGCCCGAAATCATTTTGAAGTCCGCCGCGCACAGGCGGGCGTTGCCGTTGTAGACGCCGTAATCGTCGCTGTCCGTATAATCGGTACCGGCGTCCCTGCCCGTAATGTCGAACCGGCGCTTGCCGTCGAATACCGGCACGGGAATAGCGCAACTATTATCCACGGCGACGTGCGCCAGCATTTGCAGCAACGCGGTCACGGGGTCGAGCGCGCCGCGACGCTGTTGTTCGGTCACGATCTCGCGGTTTTTATCGGTGTTGGGGGGAATAAATTCGGGAACAACGCTTCCCTTACGGTTAAAATGCAATTTGGTGATTTTCGGCTTGTTGTCCCATTCGTCGCGGGTAAAAAATTCTTTAGGCTCGAAACGGTTTCCGTTTATGCGCCCGTGCGCGTCGAGAATCGTGCTCCACGGGAAAAGCCATCCGATAAATCCATCGGTTCCGGCCTTCACGACGACGTGATAGGCGTTTTTCTGTTCCTCAAACCAGATGTTCGAAGTCAGAAGATGAAACCCGCCGACATAAACGTCATACGTCGTATGGATGGGCTTCAGTACGGGAATTTTCGAAGCCTGCGCCGCCTTTGCCTCTGCCGCCGCAAAAGGCAAAAACGCACAAACCGCCGTTAAGAGTATCGCTTGCCTGAATTTCATGTTTTTCCATTCGGTCGTTGAAATATGCCGGATTCTTTTACGACAAATTTTCGCGGAAAACAGCACTTTCTTGGCGCTTGCAGCAATTTTATCTATGAATATGATGGGGATAATAATATAAGTGCCTCCTTTGAACTTCGGGTGAATCGTGTCTCAAGATAAAGAATTCAAGACGTCTTCCGCTTCAGTCCTTGACGAAACGGCGGCAACCGGCGGCGACGGCCTGTGGGTCGGCAAGGTCACGGACAAGGTATTGGCGGAATTTCCGAACGAGGCCGTTTACACTTGCGCTGCGGGCATAAGCCCTTCGGGCGTTGTCCATTTCGGTAACTTTCGGGACATCGCGACATCGCACGCCGTGATGAACGAACTTATCGCGCGCGGCAAAAAAGCGCGTCTTTTGTTTTCGTGGGACAATTACGACCGCTTCCGCAAAGTACCCGTCGGCATCGATCCGGCATGGGCCAAATATATCGGCATGCCTTTAACCGCCGTGCCGGATCCGAAAGGCGAATACGACTCTTACGCCCGCCGCTTCGAGGTTGAACTTGAACAATCAATCAAGGAATTGGGCATCGAACTTGAATTCCGTTACCAGACCAAAGAATACACGTCGGGCCGATACGCCGAGCAAATGGCGTTCGTGCTTCAAAACCGCCGGAAAGCCGCCGAAATCCAGCTTCAATTCAAGACCGACAAG
>CAZQOE010000238.1:0-1680 GCA_964594935.1 uncultured Rhodospirillaceae bacterium
TGTAGGCATGAGGTTTATCGTTTGGCGAATATCTTCCGAAGGCCCGTTCTTCACGAGGCTTGTCGTCGCGCGGGCGGTCGCTATGCGGCCTGTCGTCTCTCGGGCGCTCGCCGCGTGGCTTGTCGTCACGCGGATGATCACCATGAGGACGGTTGCCGTAGGTTCTCTCGTGGCGCGGTTTGTCGCCATCGCGTTTCCAGAAAGGCTTTTTCCCGCCGTTGCCTTGGCGGCGGGGCCTGTCTCCGCGCCCTGAGGGCGCGTTAGCTTCTTCGCCGCCGATCAGGCGTTGAATGGCGCGCCACTTGGCGTTGTCGGCTGATGTCACAAAACTGATAGCCTCGCCTTGGGCTTCCGCGCGGGCCGTGCGGCCGATGCGGTGGATGTAGTCTTCGGGCTGCATCGGCACGTCGTAATTGATGACATGCGCGATGTGCGGAATGTCGAGCCCGCGCGCCGCCACGTCCGTGGCGACCAGAATGCGATAACGCTCGTCGCGGAAGTTGCGGATGACGCGGTCGCGGCGCCGTTGCTGCAAATCGCCGTGAATAGCGTCCGAGCGATGGCCGTCCCTGTTCAGGCGGTCCGAAAGCTTTTGCGTTCCCCACTTGGTTTTGGCGAAAACGATGATCGATCCTTTGCGCGCCTCGAGCTGCTCCAGCAATTTGGCGTATTTTTCGGCGTCGGTGACGTGAATCATTTCCTGTTTGATTTTGGCCAACGGCGTCGATGTGGAACCGACCGCGATGCGGACGGGATCGCGCATGTATTTGCTCGACAGCTTGACGATGTTCGACGGCAATGTTGCCGAGAACAAAAGCGTCTGGCGTTCTTTGGGAACGTGCTTAAGAATGCGTTCGATCTGGATGCCGAAGCCCATGTCCAGCATGCGGTCGGTTTCGTCCAGAACAAGGTACCGGACATTGTTCAGCTTCAAACTGCCGCGTTCCAAATGGTCGTTGATGCGTCCCGGTGTGCCGACGATAAGGCGCGGGCGGTGCTGGAGCTGATTGAGCTGCCGCGGCATAGACTCGCCGCCGATCAGAAGCGCCGTGCGGATGTCGGCCACGGGTATCATCTGCTCCATTGCCGCCGCGACTTGCGTCGCCAGTTCGCGGGTCGGGGTCATGATTAAGGCGGCTGTGTCGGGGTGTTCCATCATTCCCGCGATCAGGGGAATGCCGAACGCGCCCGTTTTGCCCGTTCCGGTCTGCGCCGAGCCGAGAATATCCTTGCCGTCGAGGGCAAGCGGGATGGCCTGAGCTTGAATGGGGGTGGGGGTCGTGAATTGCATGCGCGTGAGCGCATGGGTCAATTTGGCCGGAAGGCCATAATTGTCAAAAGTAGAATGAGGCATGAAAGTCTTTCAGTTAATGAAGTCCGGCAACTCGCGTTTTGGCTCTGCCAAAACGATCGCGGACTGTTTGGTTAGTCCGACGATTTACGTTTTGGTAAGTTCCAAAACGACCACGGACTGGAGGCTGCTTTCAGCCTCATTTTAAAAAGGAGAGGGGCGACCGGCCTTAACCGGTCGCCCCTCGCCAAGCTCGTTAAAGCTTTTTGCGTCTCTTAAGCCGCGTCAATGACCTTGAGGTTGGCTGCCGAAGTCTTGCCCTTTTCGGTTGCCAATTCATAGCTCAGTTTCTGGCCTTCGCGGAGATCGCGTAAACCGGCGCGTTCAAC
>CAZQOE010000239.1:0-1654 GCA_964594935.1 uncultured Rhodospirillaceae bacterium
ACATGGTGGGGCATACGGGCGTTCTTAAGGCGGCGATTAAGGCGGTCGAAGCCATCGACAAATGCCTCGGGCGCTTGCTCAAGGCCGTCGAAAAGCGCGGCGGCGCCGTTTTGCTGACCGCAGACCACGGCAACTGCGAAGTCATGGTGGATGAAACAACGAAAGGGCCTCACACCGCCCACACGCTCAATCCCGTGCCGATCATGCTGATCGGCGCAAAAGAAGCCAAGGCTTTGCGCAACGGAAAACTCGCCGACATCGCGCCGACGCTCCTCGACTTGATGCAAATGCCGAAGCCCAAAACGATGGACGGGCAAAGCCTGATCGTCCGCGCATGAAAAAGCTTTTTCTTTTCCTTGCTCTTGTTTGTTGCGCGGCGCTGCCTGTAAGGGCGGCTGACGGCGACAAATTGAAGCAGGTCGAAGAACAACTGGCTAAACAAAGGCGACAGGAAGAAACCCTTGCGGCTGCGGCACGCGAAGCCAGCAAGGGCCTTGAAGATCTGCGCCAGCGCATGATTGCCTCGACCAAGACTCTGCAGGAAAAAGAAGCCGAGCAGGAAAACCTTGAAGACAAACTTGACCAATTGACCGGCGAAATTGCCGAAAAAAGCAAAACAGCCGATGAAAACCGCCGCCAGCTCTCGTTTATGGTATCGGCGTTGGTCGAAATCGCAAGCCGCCCGCCCGCCAGCCTGTTCCTTCAGGACCGGACGACTGCCGATCACGTCCACCGCAATATCCTTCTTCAGGCCATCTTGCCCCGCCTGAAGGACAAGGCCGCCAACGCTGCGCGCGACCTGTCGTCGCTATATGATTTACAGACGAAACTTGCCGAACACAAAAGGCTGGTCTCCGCCGCGCGCAGCAATATGGAAAAGCAGCAGCGCGACTTGGATCAGATGATCGCGACGCGTCAGGGATTTTTGAAGCGCACGGAAGAGCAAAAAGCGGAAATTGCCCGCCATCTGTCGGCTCTGGCCGACGAAGCGCGGGACTTAAGGCAACTCATGGAAAAAGTCGCGACGCCGCGCGTCAAAAAACCGGTTTCTCAAGGCGCCGTCGCATTGACGTGGCCTGTTTCCGGCTCGGTGCGCAAAAGCTTCGGCGACAAGGACGCCGACGGCGTCACAAGCGAAGGCCTGACGCTGGCAGCGCCTTCCGGAGCCCCCATCGTCGCCCCGTATGCAGGAAAGGTCGTTTTCGTAGGGCCTTTTCGCGGCTATGGGCAGATCATGATTCTTCAGCACGACAACGGGTATCACACGTTTTTGTCCGGTTTTGGCCGCATCGACGCCGATATGGGGCAGGAAGTCGAAGCAGGAGAGCCCTTAGGCGTTCTGCCGGTCAAGGAAGGCTCGAAACCGGAACTTTATTTCGAATGGCGGCGCGGCGAAAATCCGGTTAATCCCGTTGTCGGCTTGGGACGCAGAAGTAGCATCGAATCACCCAAACTTTCAAAACTTCCAACTTCTTAGAGTCTGAACCTAATTGACGTCATTCCGTCCCCGTTATAGGCTTTCCCTTGTAGAGATTCGGAAGGTGCATCATGGAACGGCTCAAACAAGCATTGGAAGACCTTGACGAAGCGATATTCGCGCTTGAAGACAAAGTAGCGCTGGTCGCCGCTGATCGCAGCGAAACGTTGAAGAGGC
>CAZQOE010000240.1:0-1641 GCA_964594935.1 uncultured Rhodospirillaceae bacterium
GCCGTAACTGATAATAATCGGGCCGGGTGGCATCGTTTTCCCAAAAAGATGACGCGGCGACGCCCGCAGGAATGGGATACGGCTGCCCACTACTATAAGCTGAGTTGCTTCTTATCGTGCTGGTATAATTATTTGTGTCAAGATGGGTTGTAGACATCGCTGGACACCCTACTTGCGTCGTCGTTGTTGTTCCCACCGGTGTCGGTGTTGCGCATACGGCAGCTCCGTTTGAAATTCCGGTCATCACTTCGCCCGTATTAGCGCAGGCAATGTTGCTAAGGTTCGTCATTGCCTTCCATGCCTTACCGGTCGGACAGGTAGTGGCATTAACCGTGCAAACCAGGCATGCAATAATGTTCCTGTTGTCGGTATCCATTCTGGTTTTGCCAAGATCCTGGCAAGACGTGCCAAGCAAGGCCGCGTTTGCCCCTTGCGTCGAAAAGGCCGCTAAAGCCAGCGCGCTGAAAAAAATGAAAGTCGAATTACGCATGACCGAACCTCCAAAAGAATGTGAAAAAGACGCTAGCTATGTTCTCCGTACCTCAGTGTTTCCAAGACGAAACCTAATACGCCGCACACTCCGGAACGCCATTAACAATTTTTACTATTGCCTTGCCAGAAGGACAGTTGAATGTCCCTGTCGTCAATATATCAACCGTCATTATTTTCCACTTAAGATTTGCCGTGCCGCTACAAATGGTTGGGGTCTCGCACAGGCAAGCCAGAATATTTCTTTGATCGGCAGCCATCACCGTCTTGCCGACTTCGGGGCACGGATCGCCGGGAATAAGCGCGGCGGAAGCGGGGCTAATCGAAAAAGCGCCGAGAACGAACGCGCAAAACAAGAAAGCAATAAAGGAACGCATCATGCAATACTCCGCAAATGCTGAAGGGCTAACTCCCTGTTTTACTATGGGTATTATACAAAAATGCGGTTAATTATTTGTTTATTATCGCTAAGAGGCTGAAAGCCCTTCTAAAATTCAAAACCACGCGGTGCGGCAAATCCGGGCGCGAGAGGCGTTGAGGCTTCAAACAGCGTGGCATTTGCAACCTCTCCGCCGCTTTTACGATAAAGGCGAGCCTGTCCGGTGTGACTCATTCCCGTGGCATTGTGGTCGCGCGTAATGACGACAAGGCGGCCACCTTCGTCCAACTGGTCGAACAAAAACTCCGGCAGAAACTCGACCGATCCGTTGATAAAAATGACGTCGAAAGGCGCTTGCGCGATACAGCCTTCGACGGGCGCGCCCGCGAAAACCTTCGCTTTTCCGGCGGCAAAGGCGGCAATGTTTTTCTCGACTTCCTGATAAAGAAGGGCGTCCGGTTCGACGCAGAAAACCGGCGACGTCAGCGACGCCAGAACCAAAGTGGAATATCCCGTCGCGGGCGCAAGTTCCAAAACGCGATCGCCTGTCTTGATTTCCGCCGCTTGCAAAAGCCGCGCAAGAATAAGCGGTTGCGCCATCCATCTGTCGGAAATAAGCCGGATATTTTCGTCTACATAAGCAACGCCGACATGCGTGGACGGAACGAACAACTCGCGGGGAATGCTCCCCATGGCCTCAAGAATCCGGATATCCGTGACGCCATTGGGCCGTAACTGATTATCAACCATATTGCGGCGGGCTGCCGCATAAC
>CAZQOE010000241.1:0-767 GCA_964594935.1 uncultured Rhodospirillaceae bacterium
CGCTTCTGGAAGCTTGCGGCACCGTTGGGCGCGCGCCTTATGAAAAGGTTTTGACGCACGGCTTCACGCTGGACGAGCAAGGCCGCAAGATGTCGAAGTCCTTGGGCAACACCACCGTGCCGCAAGAAGTGTACGGAAAAATGGGCGCGGATATTTTGCGCCTGTGGACGGTGTCGAGCAATTTCGTCGAAGACCAGCGCATCGGGCCGGATATCCTGAAACAAACCGGCGACGTGTACCGGCGTTTTCGCAATACGTTCCGCTATCTGCTGGGCGCTTTGCGCGGCATGAGCCCCGCCGAGCGCGTCAAGAGCGCCGATATGCCGGAGCTTGAACGCTGGGTTCTGCATCGTTTGTACGAGATCGACGTTGCTGTGCGCCGCGACTATGCGAATTTCGACCTCGGGCCTTTGCTCACGACGCTGCATAATTTCTGCAACACCGATTTGTCGGCGTTCTATTTCGACATCCGTAAGGACAGCCTGTATTGCGATTTACCGGACTCTCTGCGCCGCCGCGCCGCGCGGACGGTGATGGAATTGGTGTTCGATCATTTGGTGACGTGGCTCGCGCCTATTTTGTGCTTTACGGCGGAAGAGGCGTGGATCGCGCGTTACGGCGAAGGGGCGGAAAGCGTGCATCTGAAAACGTTGCCGACCGTTCCCGGAACGTGGAAGGACGAGGCGCTGGCCCAAAAGTGGGCGGACATTCGCGCCATTCGCCGCGTCGTGACGGGGGCGATGGAGCTGGCCCGCAACGAAAAGAAA
>CAZQOE010000241.1:777-1628 GCA_964594935.1 uncultured Rhodospirillaceae bacterium
ACCAGTTCCACAAACGTCATACTTCCTCCTCTCGCGCCGCTTCAGGCGCATCCGGACGTGTACCTTACGCAAGAGCAGAGGAAGATTCTTGAAGGTATTGATTTGGCTCAGATTTCCATAAGCTCGTCATTGACGCTTATCGAAAAAGCTCCGCCCGAAAACGCATTTGTTCTGCCGGATGTCGAAGGGGTCGGCGTGGTGATTAACCTTGCCGAAGGGCATAAATGCGAGCGTTGCTGGCAAGTCCTGCCCGAAGTCGGAACGCATGAAGACCATCCCGATTTGTGCGACCGGTGTCATGACGCGGTAACCAAAAAATCCTAGGATTTGCTCAGAAATCGAAAGTGGAGCATAAAAGGACATTAAATCCTGCGGCCGAAACGCGGCCATTTTCAGGGAGAATTTTATTATGCCAAACGGACAGCAACCCCAGAATACGAATTCAGGCACAGACAGAAACGGAATCGTGTGGGCGTTCGAAGCAGCCGCCGGTTTTTTCTGCGCGCGCGTCGCGGGCGGTGCAAATCCCGCCCTTGAACTTATTGTCGGCGCCGCCGTAGGCGGAGTCGTGGGCTTTTGCCTTGCGCCCATGCAGAACAAAAGCCGGATGGACGCTTTGGGTGAAGGCGTTTGTTGCGGCCTTGTCGGCGGCGCCGGCAACGTGACTCTTGATTACGCCATAGCGCAAATTTGGCCCCAAGCCGCCTCGGCGGCCTCCAATGCGGCGCAACAAGCCGCCACGCAGGTTACGACGACGGCAACGCCCGTCCCGACTGCCGTACCGACGCAGGCTCCTGTTGAAACGCCGAGACAAGTTGGAACCGTTATTCGTAATTACCTCGACAGCACAT
>CAZQOE010000242.1:0-1594 GCA_964594935.1 uncultured Rhodospirillaceae bacterium
CCTTCAACGCCGCCGATGGGCTAATTTTAAGGCCAATAAGCGCGGGTTTTGGTCGCTTTGGATATTCCTTGCGCTGTTCGGGCTTGCGCTGTGCGCGGAATTCATTTCCAACGACAACCCGCTTCTGGTCAAATTCGACGGGCATTATTACACGCCCGTTTTTACTAGCTATCCCGAAACGCGCTTTGGCGGCGAGTTCGAAACCGAAACCCGTTACCGCGACCCGTATGTCAAAAAGCTTATCGAAGCGAAAGGCTGGATGATCTGGCCGATCATTCCGTATTCCTACAACACCATCAATTACGACCTTGCCGAGCCCGCGCCATCGCCGCCGTCGCGCGACAACTGGCTGGGCACCGACGACCAAGGCCGCGACGTTCTGGCGCGCATCATTTACGGTTTCCGCATTTCGGTTTTGTTCGGCCTGACTCTGACGCTTTTGTCCTCGGTCATCGGCATCACGGCGGGGGCCGTTCAAGGCTACTTCGGCGGCAAGACCGATTTGATCATGCAGCGTTTCATCGAGATTTGGGGCGGGATGCCGGTTTTGTACCTTCTCATCATCATGGCGAGCCTTGTGCAGCCGAATTTCTGGTGGCTTTTGATTTTGATGCTTCTGTTTTCGTGGATGTCGCTGATCCACGTCGTTCGGGCCGAGTTTTTGCGCGCGCGCAATTTCGATTACGTCCGCGCCGCCAAAGCGCTGGGCGCCAGCGATATTCGCATCATGTTCAAGCATATGCTGCCCAACGCGATGGTCGCGACGTTGACCTTTTTGCCGTTCGTCCTGAACCATTCCATCACGACGCTGACGGCGCTGGATTTTCTGGGCTTCGGCTTGCCGCCGGGGTCGCCGTCGCTCGGCGAATTGCTTAATCAGGGCAAGAACAATCTTCAAGCGCCTTGGCTCGGCATCAGCGCGTTTTGCGTCCTCGCCCTTATGCTGACGTTGCTGATTTTCACGGGAGAGGCCGTGCGCGACGCCTTTGACCCTAGAAAGACGCAGGGAAATAAATCATGACCCTGCTCACCGTCAAAAATTTGAGCGTGACTTTCGGGAACGGCGCAAACGAAATGCAGGCCGTGCGCGGCGTTTCTTTTTCCGTCGGGCGCGGCGAAACCGTGGCTTTGGTCGGCGAATCCGGTTCCGGCAAATCGGTGACGGCTTTGTCGTTGTTGCAGCTTCTGCCCTATCCCAACGCCAAGCATCCGTCGGGAAGCATTGTGTTTGATGGAAAGGATATTCTAACAAACCCCTCCCCCCTCCCTAACCCTCCCCGCGAGGGGGAGGGAAAAGAAAAAAGAACACAGCTTCTTTCCCGCGAGGGGGAGGGAAGCATCTCCGCGCCGGAATCCGTCCTTCAATCCATTCGCGGCAACCGCATCGGCATGATTTTTCAGGAGCCGATGACGTCCTTGAACCCGCTTCATACCGTTGGACGACAAATTGGCGAGACGCTGTTTCTGCACAAAAACATGGATGCCGCGCACGCGCGCAAACGAACGATTGAGCTTTTGAGGCTCGTCGCCCTGCCTGATCCGGAAAAACGGCTTGACGCCTATCCGCATGAGCTTTCGGGCGGGCAAAGACAGC
>CAZQOE010000243.1:0-1563 GCA_964594935.1 uncultured Rhodospirillaceae bacterium
TTTGAAATAATCTCGTATAGCCTTAAGGCGCGGGAAAAGGGTACGACAGCCTGTCGCGCATCGGCTGCTGGACCAGGTAGTAAAGCCGCGGCTTCAATTTCATCTGTTCGTCCGCCGAATATTGCAAGGCATCGTTCCAAGCCGCGTATTTTTTTACAAATCCGCCCGCTTTTTCCGCATCCCCTTCAAGCTGCAAGGCAACAACCTCGGTCAGCATTGAACGTGCGACTCCAGCCATCTTCTCGGGAACAATTCTTAGCTGTCCGCCTTTTTCAAACGACACCGCGCCTTTTTCGCGGAAATAATTAAGCTGCATGATGGAACGCATGCGGTGCGCTTCCTCTTCGCGAGGTTGCTTCTTGGGCAACTGGTCCGCCATCCATGTCAGATAGATCTTGTTTCTCTGCTCGATATCGAACTTGCCTGTCGCATAAAGATAATCGGCCATTCCCATCGAAATAAGGTCCGCCTTGTTTTCTTCGATTATATTTCCCCATTTTCCAAGCGCCGCTTTAATGTCGCGGCCGTCAAGCGTCGAATTGGGGCCGAGCGAATGTCCCCCGATTTCGTGGCCGATGATAAAAAGAAAATCGGCGGATTTTTCGAAAAGTGCGCGCTGTTCGGAAACGATGATTGCGTTGAGAAATCTGCCGTCTATCGGAAAATCCGGCAGTCTTTGAACCTGGCGGTGGAAGACCATCCGGTTTCCTTCGCCGAGCTGGGAAGAAAGTTTGTCCCCGTTCGGCAAATTCTGGGCCATGGATATTCCGCCTCTCTGGCTCGCTTTGTCGCCCGAAAAGGCAACGACTTCCACGTCGGCAAAAGTCATTTTTCTTTCACCGGTTTCTTTCCCTGCCGATTTATATTGATCCTTAAGCGGCATGTACGCGCCGTAAGCCGACGTATTGTCGCGGTACAAGGAAATAATTCCAAAAGAATCCTGATTGACAATACCGACGCGAACGCCGAGCGAATCTTTCGCCTTTGCCTTGATTTTTCTGGCCTTGAGAAACGCGGATACTTTGGGGTCGGCCGCAACGTCACCGCTTAGGCCGTCATCGTAATTTTCACGGCTGACGGTAAATTCGAGCGGCGCGTCTTCAAGAGCGATCCAATGTCTGTCGGCCATAAACACGGCCTCCGGATCGCTGTCGTTGACGAGCGCCTGCGCCTGCCAGCTCAGATACTCGGCAAAGGCCGCATGATCCGTTGCCGAAGCCGCTAACAGCAATTCACGCGCAGCGGATTCCATTTCCTCGCGGAACACGACCGAATAAGGTTCGGCAACAAGACGGTCACCCTCGCGGCGGACCATTGTATTGTTGGCCAAAATTGCCGCTGCTTGTTCGGGATGCGCCAGAATATAGTCGGCCAGTTCGCGTTTAGTCAGGTCTTGCGGATAAAACCCTTTTCCCGGCTGAAGCTTTTTGTTTTTGAACAAACGCAACGGCCCCGTCTTTTTGAGGTACATGTTGTGTCCCTCAAGGCCGTCGTGGATGGTGAAAAGCGTCAGGGCTTCGGCCGCGCCCGGCGTGCCCCTGGCCGTTTCGGATTTGAGGATTT
>CAZQOE010000244.1:0-1546 GCA_964594935.1 uncultured Rhodospirillaceae bacterium
GGTCGAACAAGTCCCTGAAAAGCCCGTTTTTGCGGGCTTCTACCAATCCCTGCATCGCGGCCGCGCCGACGCCTTTGATGGCGGCCAAAGCATACCTGACGGCGGCTTTGCCCGACGCCGTTTCGACGGCAAATTTCGGGAAGGAATGATTGACGTCCGGCGGCAGCAGCATGATGCGGTTGCGCGCCAGTTCCTGACGAAAGACGCTGAGTTTGTCGGTATCGCCCATTTCGAAGTTCATCGCGGCCGCGAAAAATTCGACCGGATAATTGGCTTTAAGGTAAGCCGTCTGATACGCGACAAGAGCATAGGCGGCCGCGTGGCTTTTGTTGAACCCGTAGCCCGCGAATTTGTCGATCTGGTCGAAAATAATTCCGGCCTGTTCGGGAGGAACCTTATGCTTGACGCCCGCGCCTTTGATAAAGGTCGCGCGTTGGGCCGCCATTTCGGACGCTTTCTTTTTGCCCATCGCGCGGCGCAGAAGATCGGCCGAACCGAGGCTATAGCCCGCCAGAATCTGCGCGGCCTGCATGACCTGTTCCTGATAAATCAGGATGCCGAACGTGTCTTCCAGAATGGGCCGCAGGGAAGGATGCAGATAGTCGACTTCTTCCTCGCCGTTTTTGCGTTTGATGTACGTCGGGATGTTGTCCATCGGGCCCGGGCGGTACAGGGCCACGAGGGCGATGATGTCCTCGAACCTGTTGGGCTTCATCTTGCGCAGAACATCGCGCATGCCCGAACTTTCCAGCTGGAACACGCCCGTCGTGTCGCCTTTGGCCATCATTTGATATGTTTTGGCGTCGTCGAGCGGCAGATGCCCCAAATCGACGTCGATAGCGCGTTTTTTCAAAAGCTCGACCGCCATCTGCAGCACGTCGAGCGTTTTCAGGCCCAAAAAGTCGAACTTGACCAACCCCGTCGCTTCGACGGTCTTCATGTTGAACTGCGTCGCGGGCAACGGCGAATCCGGATCGCGGTACAGCGGCACCAATTCGACCAAAGGCCTGTCGCCGATGACCACGCCGGCCGCGTGCGTCGAAGCGTTGCGGAAAAGCCCTTCAAGCTTCAACGCGACGTTCATCATCTGCGCGACCGTCGGGTCTTCGTCGCGCATCTTGCGCAGTTGCGGTTCGCTTTCGATCGCCTGCCCCAGAGTCAGGGGATTGGCGGGATTGGTCGGCACAAGCTTGCAGATTTTATCGACGTAGCCGTAAGGGATGGCCAGCACGCGCCCCACGTCGCGCAACGCCGCGCGCGCCTGCAATTTGCCGAACGTGATAATCTGGGCCACGCGGTCGGCGCCGTATTTCTGCTGCACATAGCGGATAGTTTCGTCGCGCCGTTCCTGACAGAAATCGATGTCGAAGTCGGGCATTGAGACGCGTTCGGGGTTTAAAAAACGCTCGAACAGCAGGCCGAAGCGCAACGGATCGAGGTCGGTGATAAGCAACGACCACGCGACGACCGACCCCGCGCCTGAACCGCGCCCGGGGCCGACGGCAACGCCGTTCTGCTTCGACCATTTGATGAAATCGGATACGAT
>CAZQOE010000245.1:0-1540 GCA_964594935.1 uncultured Rhodospirillaceae bacterium
TCGCGCGCGTTCAAAACCCCCGCGCGTTCCAGCCGCCGTACATATTCTTCAATTAAATCCAAATCCATAAAGAGGAGTCCGCAAGGGAGGAATCAACAATAACTTCGGCTATTTTCCACATTCTGTAAACGGCAATAAGCGTTATCCTGCGAGCTGTTGCGAGCCGTTCTTGCCGATAAAAAGCCTCAGGCCTAAGCTACGAATCTCGTAACTAATTCATTGGAGGCCCCCATGATGAAGAAAATTCTAATCGGGATTGCGCTGTTGATCGCCATTATCGGCGTCGGCACATACTATCTTGGCGCCAACCTTGACTCCATCGTGCGAGCGGCTGTTGAAAAATACGGCACGGCGGCAACCAAGACGGACGTAACGCTTGATAAAGTCACCATCATCCTCTCTTCGGGCGAGGCGTCGCTTTCAGGCCTGAGCGTGGGCAAACCTCAGGACTTCGAGGCGAAAAAGTCCCTCTATCTCGGAAGCATTGAGGTGCAAATCGATACAAAATCTCTTACGGGCACCGGCCCCATCGTCATCAAGAGCATCAACATCGACAAGCCGCAAGTGACGTACGAAATCAACAACAGAGGCGAAAGCAATTTTCAAACCATCATGCGCAATACCCAAGCCTATGCAGAATCCGTCAAGGGCGGAAAAAAAGAGGCCAAAATATCCGACAGCGCTGACAAATCGGGGCCTGGGCGCAAGATCATCATCAACGATCTGACCATCCGCAACGGGCAAATCGCCATCTCTCAACCTATGCTCAAGGGCAAACAGCTATCGGCTGACTTGCCGGTCATTCACCTGACTAACATCGGAAGGGATGAAGGCGGCACGACTCCGGCCGATGTGGCTCAAAAGATTCTCGGCGCCATTTCAAACGGCGCGGCTCAAGTCGCAAGCTCCCAGTTGGCCAAAGAGCTTGGCTCTAACCTTCAAAAAGCGGGAGAAGGCGTCGGAAGCCAGATCAAAGGCCTGTTCGGGAATTAGCTTTTCCAAGAAGCGCCAAAACCTCTTCGTCGCCGGTCTGGCCGAAGTCGCTATAGGCTTGCCCCACATTGAAAAACATCTCCGGCGTGTGCAGGCAAACGACGTCGGCATTTAATGACTTCAGGGTTTCAATGGCGCCCTTTGGCGCGACCGGAACGGCGACAACAACACGCGACGGATTTTGACGGTTGACGGCTTCAACGGCGGCCCGCATGTCGGCGCCGGTTGCTATGCCGTCATCGACAAGAATAATGGTTTTCCCTTTCAAATCGGGAACCTCCTTGCCATACCGGTAAATCTGGTTGCGTCGTACAAGCTCTTTTCGTTCTTTCTCGACGACGTAATCGATATCGTCCCTTGTCAGACCGTAACTCTCGACGACATCCCGATTAAAAACGCGTATGTCGGGCAGGGCAATCGCGCCCATCGCCAATTCCTCCTGACCGGGGACTCCGAGTTTCCGGACGAGCATAAGGTCAAGCGGCGCGGAAAGTTTTTGCGCGATTTCGAACCCGACGGGAACGCCCCCGCGCGGCAAGGCCAAAAC
>CAZQOE010000246.1:0-1512 GCA_964594935.1 uncultured Rhodospirillaceae bacterium
ATTCCCGAGTGCGGGCTTGTGGCGATACTGGATGCCGACAAGGAAGGCTATTTGCGGTCGAAAACGTCTCTGATACAGACGATAGGGCGGGCTGCGCGTAACATTGAAGGACGCGCGATTTTGTACGCCGACCGCGTGACGGGAAGCATGAAGGCCGCCATCGAAGAAACGGACCGTCGGCGCGAAAAACAGCAGATTTATAACGCCGCCAACGGGATTACGCCCGAAAGCATCAAGAAATCAATTGGCGATATCCTAGGCTCGGTTTACGAGCGCGACCATCTGACGGTCAAGGCGGGGCTGGCCGAAGACATTTCTCTTTCGGGCAAGGATTTGCGCGCTCATATCCGCGACCTTGAAAAGCGCATGAAAGCGGCTGCGGGGAATTTGGAATTCGAAGAGGCCGCCGCTTTGCGCGACCAGATTAAACGGCTTGAGGCGGCGGAGTTAGAGATCAATACCGAAACCGCGCCGTATGCGCGACCAAAATTGGGGATGAAGCGGAGATAAAAAAACCCTTCCCCCTCGCTTTATCGGTGAAGAGGGAAGGGGTGACAATTGGTTCTAATTAATGAACGTGAATATGGACGTCCAATTTAATCGGCTTCAGGTTTTCAAGAGCGTCGAGGAGCTTTTCGGCTTCGCGTTGCTTGTAGGGAGACGTCATCTGTTCTCTTTGCTCCGGAGTCAGCAAGCTGTAATAGTAATCCGTGTCTGAGCATATGCTGAAATGCGAGCCTTCCTTGTAGGGCGGTGGTTTTAGCCCGCCTTCGGGAACGATAAAGACTTCCAAATCGGCATAGCCGAGCTTTTCATAAATCCGCGCGATTTCCGATTGAATGACGTTAACAGGCGCGTTGCGGAATTCTTCCTTGGAAATATGAACGACGTGCCGGTGCGGGCGCGTGAATTCCCCATATACAAGGAAAATATCGCCTTTCTTGTATTCGGGGAAAACGTCGTCGATCAGCAAGATCTTCGAAGGACGCGGTTCGGACAGATCGATATGTTCGCCGTGTTCGTTTTCATTTTCTTCGTTCGCAGCTAAAGCGTGGGCCGCTTCGTGCAAAACATGGGAGGGATATACATTGAGGGCGCTTTGCATAAGAACATCTCCGTAAAATAA
The DNA here is from genome assembly GCA_964594935.1 of uncultured Rhodospirillaceae bacterium. Taxonomy (GTDB): domain Bacteria; phylum Pseudomonadota; class Alphaproteobacteria; order UBA9219; family UBA9219; genus CAIXLI01. The sequence goes on from CAZQOE010000246.1 coordinate 1,127, forward strand.
TATTTCTAAAAAAACACACTATTGAAACCACACACTCCCGAATGTACCGAAGTAGTGTTAATTTTGAGTTTATTGAACGTCAAAAATATATGAATATTGCCAAATACTTGTGGATAGTATGGTTACGCTCCTCGGCGCCAAAGGCATTTAATTTCAAGCCGATAAACGTAAGCCACCAAAAAAGTATAAATAATAATATGTGCGGAATTTGAAATAATCGGAATGTAGTTATTCGACCGTCACGCTTTTCGCCAGATTGCGCGGTTGGTCTACGTCCGTTCCTTTGGCAAGCGCTGTATAATAAGCGAGAAGCTGCAAAGGAATAACATAAAGAAGCGGCAACACGGCAGGGTCGGACTTTGGCACGGCGATATTCCAGAATGTTT
>CAZQOE010000247.1:0-1501 GCA_964594935.1 uncultured Rhodospirillaceae bacterium
TCGTTGACCATAGGGGCGGAAATAAGGAATGAAAAAGTTATGCCAAGTGGAACGCCTGCCGATACGAAGCCGATAAAAATGGGAACAGCGGAACACGAACAGAAAGGCGTTACAATCCCAAGGCATGCGGCAGCAATATTGCCCAAACCTTCATGCTTGCCGGTCAGCAGCGCGCGCGTGCGAGCGGGAGAGAAAAAACTACGAATAATACCCATAAGAAATACGACAACCGCCAAAAGCATAAAAACCTTGGGTGCGTCGTAGAAAAAAAAGGAAGAGGCTTCGTAAAAACGGCTTTCACGTTCGATGGGTAAAAGGCTTACAATCGCTTCGGAAAACGGGATGAGCCACAGATAAAGAACGTACCACAGGGCAAGGCCCAAAACGGTTCCTCCCACCCATAAAGGCGTCGAAGTCTTGTGTGCGTCGCGCCGCGCGTTTTCGGCGTCAATCTGGCATTGGCATTTCATGAAGGATTCCTTATCCGAGCTGGCCCATCAGGTAAATCTGGCCCTGACTATCGACAGCCCATTGGTGATAGATGAAAACTTTGATGGAATCCGGAACGGAAGTTTCGTGCACGTCCATCTCGTGAATTTTAATATACCCTTCGCGAAATTCGTTGATGTCGGTGGAATCGGTGACGCCAGCTTCGGGAAGCTCTTTCAGGCATTGCTTGAAATCGTTTTTGGCGCGGATGGGGTCGGGGCAGGAAATATCCATTTCGCCCCAGCCTCCTTCGCCGCAATCGGTGCATTCTTCGGCAAGCCCAAGGCAAGGAAGGAAAAACAGCGCGGCGGCAAGAAAACAAGCAACCTTGCCCATCTTTAACTCCAACAAAGGATAGTGTGCATCCGGACGACCTGTTCTCTTTTATCATTTTGTCCGGCATAAGTCAGCCAATCATAGCTTTAAAAATAATAGTGGAAATAAAGGCGTTTTCGACTAAAAGGGTTTTTAGGAATCCCGTATCAAAGGAAAATTATGTCCGAAATCCCCTTTCTTTCGACTCAGTTTCTCGGCCAACCCGTGTGGATGTGGCTGACGTTTATGGCTGTCGTCTTTGTGCTTCTGGTTCTGGATCTCGGCGTGATGCATCGCAAAGAGCACGAGATCGAAATGAAAGAAAGCCTTCTTCTTTCCGTTTTTTACGTCGCAATCGCTACGCTTTTCGGCGGGTGGATATGGTATCAGCTCGGCGAGACTAAAGCGGCGGAGTATTTTACGGGTTTCGTGGTCGAAGAAAGTTTGTCGGTGGACAACGTCTTTGTCATGGCGATGCTGTTTTCGTTTTTCCATGTGCCGCGAATATATCAGCACCGCGTTTTGTTTTGGGGCATCATGGGCGCGATCATCATGCGCGGCCTGATGATCGGCTTCGGGTCGGTTCTGATCGAGAGGTTCGACTGGATGCTCGACGTTTTTGCCGTTTTTCTGATCGTCACGGGCATCAAGATGCTGTGCACCAAGGACAAGCCTGCAGAAGAGATCGCCCACAATC